>VBLT01000028.1 GCA_005878615.1 Methanobacteriota archaeon | reverse complement strand
TTCCTTCGACGAGGCCCAGCGCATCGCGATCGATTTCGTGCGGCCCCTCCGGCGGACAGAGACCGTGCCGCTCCCCGAGGCCTTGCACCGCGTCGCGGCCGAGGACGTCCGGTCGGCGATTGATGTCCCGCTCGCGGATCGCTCGGCGATGGATGGGTACGCGGTCCTCGCGGAGGATACGAACGAGGCGAGCGAGACGCGGCCCGCGGCTTTGGTTCGGATCGATACGCTCCATGCGGAGGACGTGCCCCGCAAACGCATCACGTCCGGAAGCTGCGCGGAGGTGGCCACAGGCTCCACGGTCCCACGAGGGGCCAGTGCCGTCGTCCGCGTCGAAGACACGGATCGAGACGGGGAGGCCGTGAAGATTTTCGCTCCCGTGCGCGTCGGCCAGAATGTCGTGAGGCGCGGATCGGACGTCCGCCGCGGGTCCACCGTCGTGCGCACTGGAGAGGTGATGACGCCGGCGAAGGTCGGAGTCCTCGCGGCGATCGGACGGGCGCAGCTCAAGGCATTCGCGAGGCCGCGGGTTTCGATCCTGACCACCGGCGACGAGCTCGTCCCCCCAGGCCAACGGATCCGGCCGGGACAGGTCTATGACATCAACACGTACACGATGGCGGCCGTGACGGGCGAGAATGGCGGCGAGCCGATCCTCCTCGGACGGGTGTCCGATCGAGCGGCCGCCGTTCGGACGGCGCTCCGTCGGGGACTCGACAACGACCTCGTCGTCTTCACGGGCGGATCGTCCGCGGGGGAACGGGACCTCGTCGTCGATGTCATCCGGTCCCTCGGCGAGGTCCTATTCCACGGGATTGCGGTCAAACCCGGCAAGCCGACGGCCCTCGGCCGCGTCGACGGGAAGCCGGTCCTCGTCATGCCTGGAAATCCAACCTCCTGCCTGACGAACGGCTACGTGCTCCTGAGGCCGATGCTCCGACGGATGGCCCATCTCCCCCCGACATCGGCGGGCACGGTCGAGGTCCCCCTCGGAAACCGAATCGAGCGGACTCCGGGACGACTCGAATTCCATACCGTTCGAATCGAGGACGGGACCGCGGTCTCGGCGTTCAAAGAGAGCAACGCGATCACCTCGATGGCGCACGCGGACGGATACATCGAGATTCCTGCGGACGTCGACCGGATCGAGAAGGGCGCGCCAGTCCGCGTGACGTTGTTCTGACGGACTCGTTCCCTCCCGGTGGCGGACGAAATTTTCACGCGTCGCACTTGCAGGACAATCCTTATAGGTCGGCGGGATTTCGCCGCCCGCGATGGCGCTCGTCGAACGCGCGAACCCCACGGACCGAGCGGACGTCGAACGCCTCATCGCGGCCTACCACACCTCGGAAGGCGTCAAGCCGAAACCGGAACGGATCTCGTGGGCCGTCGAACAACAGATGCGGAACCGGTTCCCGGGCGTGCTCATCGTCGCGCGGGAGAAGAAGGCCCTCGTCGGGGTCGCGCTCGCGGTCTATGCGCCCTCCGCAGAACTCGGGCGGGTCCTCGTGATCCAGGACTTCTTCGTCGACCCGGCGCTCCGCCGGAAGGGCGTCGGCCGCGCGCTCGCGGCGAAGCTGCTCGAGGAAGCGAAGGCGATGCGGATCGACCGCGTCGACCTCGAGGTCTTCCCGAAGAACGAGGGCGCCGCGGCTTTCTGGAAGAAACTCGGATTCCGCACCGGCGGCCGCCTCGTCTTCAGCCGGGATCTCCTCTAGTATCCGTGGACGACCTTGCGGTGCGCCCGAAACGCTTCTTGGCCGAACTCCTTCCCGCAGTCCGGGCACCGGACCCGTGGCCGGGTGCGTTCCGGGTCTTGCGCCTTCAGCGCCCCGAGGAGTTTCGCCATCTCGAACGCGATCTCCCCGGACTCCGCCTCGGATCCGTGGAATCCTTTCACCTCCCGGAAGAAGTCCATGTGCAGGTCGATCTCGGAGCCTTTCGGGACCCGGTCGAGGCCGTGGGTCTCCAGTCGCATGTGGAACCGCTTGCCGTTGTGCAGGCCCTTGAAGGCGACCAGGTCGAAGGGCTCGCGCTTCGGCCCGTACCCGAGGGTGATCACGGCGGCCTCGATCGCGGGGAGCGTCATCCGGCGCGGGAGGGATGCCTTCATTCGGATCCTCAATCGTCGTAGGCGACCGTCGCGGAGACGAGGGAATAGCCGAGCGGGCATTCGAGCTCCGCGCCGACCTCCTGGACACGGACCCGCATGCCGGCCTCGATGCCGATCGGATGGCACAGCCGAAAGTTCGGGCAGGCCGCGTTCGAGCATACGATCTTCTCGTACGATAGGACGGCCCCCTCGATCGCGGCGCGGCTCGGAAGGCTGGCCTCGGGCGGGGCCAACTCGACCTCGACGACTCGAGCCCGCTCTTCGTTCAGGAGGCAGGGGTGGGTCACGTCGCGGACCTTCTTGATCCGGTAGCGGTGGCCGAGCACCTGGTTCAGACAGGCCGCGCGGACCTTGCACGGCCTGCATTCCGGCTGGGGGCCGCGGTATACGAATTCGTGGCCGACCTGGGCCTGCCTCTCGCCGACGAGCGTGATTTCGACCACAGCGGAGGCCCCGTCCCAACCGATGGCGCGGCGGGGCTTAAGGGTCACCGTCCGGGAGATTCGCGGCGATAGATTCATGCCGCCGGGACCGATGGCTTCCGCGGTCCGTAGGACCAGGAGGTTCCCGGCGATGATGTCCCGACGAGTTTTCCGATCCGTGCCGGGGACCGCGTGATCTCGTCCCGGCACGTGTGCCCGGCCGTGTGACCGAGACCGAAAAGACCAACGATTCCAAGATGCCGAATGACCCAACCCTGGACGCCAGCGTCCAGTGGCGCATCGATCATGGGACGATCGACCTGCGCGAGCCCGGATACCGCGGGACTGCGGAGGCCATCCTGGACGCGGGCCTCGCGACCGAGATCCGACGCCTGATCAGCGCAGGCAAGGAAGCGGACGTGTATCTGTGCACGTACAACGGCGCGCCGCTCGCGGTGAAGGCGTATCGACTCTACCGGACCTCGCATCGCGGCGGCCGACCGATCAAGGTCGACACGATGTCCTGGCTTGCGGCGCACGAGTTCGAGATGATGCGCCAGGCCTGGAAGGGCGGAGCCCCGGTGCCGACGCCGGCGCGACGGGTGGAGAATCTCTTGTCGATGCGATACATTGGGAACGAGGCCCCGGCACCCCGCCTCCACGACGTCCGCCTCGAGGCCCCCGAATCGTTCCTCGGGACCGTATTGGCGGGCGTCGATGCGCTCGCTCGCGCCGGAATCGTCCATGGAGATCTGAGCGCGTTCAACGTCCTCGTCGACGACGAGCGAGCTTGGTTTATCGATTTTTCCGAAGCCGTGCGGGTGGACCGGCTCGGAGGGAGCCCGTGGGTCCCTTTGACCGAGGCTTCGAAGCTTCTGACCCGAGGGTTGCAGGCGCTCCAACTCTATTTCCGGAAGTACAATTTGACGATCGAAACGGAGCCGTTGGTCGAACAAATCGTCCAGCGGCTCGATCGGTTCGGCGTGCTGGAATAGCGCCGACCGACGTCGTCCTCAGATGACCTTCGTGATCTTCGCGAGGCGCTCGGCCGCTTCGAGGGTGAGGCCCTCGTCTCCGAGGATCGTGTAACGCTCCTTGTTGATTTCATGCGCGTGTGTGAGCGCCTGGACGATTTCGTCGTCCGTCACACCGAGGGCCCGCGCCGTCGTCGGGGCGCCGATCGCGAGGAGCGCGTCACGGACCTCCTGCCAGTTCCCGCTGTGGAGGTACATCATCATGATCGTCCCGACGCCGCACTGCTCTCCGTGCAACGCGGGTTTCTTGGCGATGCGGTCGAGCGCGTGGGAGAACTTGTGTTCGCTCCCCGACGCGGGCCGGGAGGAACCCGCGATGGACATCGCGACGCCGCTCGATACGAGCGCCTTGCATACGAACCACGCGCTCTCCTCGAGGCGCGGCTTGATCGTCGACGCGTTCTCGATCACGAGGTGCGCGGCGAGTTCGCTGAGGGCGGCCGCGTAGGAGGAGAAGTATTCGTTCCGAAGGTTCCGCGCCAGGGCCCAATCCTTGACCGCGGCGAGGTTCGAGATGATGTCGCCGCAGCCGGAGGCCAGGAGCCGGAACGGGGACTCGGCGATGACCCCGGTGTCCATGATGACCGCGATGGGCGTCTGGGCCGCGAGGCTCACCTTCTCGCCGTTCTTCTGGACGGAAGCCCGCGACGACACGACGCCGTCATGGCTCGCCGCCGTCGGCACGCTCACGAAGGGGATGCCCGCGTTGAAGGAGGCACACTTCGCCACGTCGATCGATCGCCCGCCGCCGACCCCGAGGGCGAACTCGAAAGCGCCCTTGCGGATCCGCTCCTCGCCCTCGCGGATCTCCTCCCACGTCGCGTCGGGGATGACGAACTCGGAGACGCGGACCTTACGGGCCGTGAGTTCCTTCTCGACCGTCTTGCCCGCGATCTTCAACGTGTTCTCGTCGGCGACGAGCAAGGCCTTCTTCCCCAGCTTCAGGGCCTGGCAGACCTCGCCGACCTGGTGGAGCGCGTCGTGCCCGACGACGATGTTCCGCGGGAGCTCCATCGCTTTGGACTTGTTGAAGACCTCGGTATCCAGGGTGCCGATGGGCGTCGCCTCCGGAGCGCGTCCAAGGGGGTGTCCGTACTTAACTCTGACGACCCGAGTTGTCAAATCCCGTCCGATGGCTCTCATCGCCGAGCCTCACCGCGGAACCTTTATGGGCGCTCCGTTCCTGATGCGCGGCTCGATGGTGTTCCCCCTCGCCGTCGCGATGGCGACGGTCCCCGCCGCGCAGGATCTCGCGCGGGGAGAGGCCGAGTTCCTCCGCGGGAACGTCCATTGCGACGCCCGCGAGTTCGCGGAGGCCGTCGCTTGCTAC
>VBLT01000027.1 GCA_005878615.1 Methanobacteriota archaeon | reverse complement strand
ATCCGCCGGCCCGCCTCAAACCATTCCTGGAGCAACCACTCCGGATCCCGCTGATACAGCCGCTCGACCATCTTCCAGACGAGGCTGCGCGGGAGGAACGGAACTCCCTCGATGTCCTTGGTCATGCGATACGATTTCCAGGCCGGGAGGATCTCGGACGCGTCCCCGCCTTGACCGAACACACGCAAGGCGACATCGAGGAT
>VBLT01000026.1 GCA_005878615.1 Methanobacteriota archaeon | reverse complement strand
TGCGCCGTGCTGGACTCGACGGCGATTTCTTGCTTGGTCATACGGGGGTTGCCCTACCGTTCTTCCAGTTGCAAGTACTCTCAGAGGGGATATTAGGCCCCAGCAAGCGGTCCGAGTCGTTCCGAACACCGTGGTGCTACGATTTCGGAGAACTCAGGAGGGCACGGGACGGCCGCTCGGGGCGACCGCGGGCTCCAGGACGAGCGGGATGAAATCGTAGGTGCCATCGTCCCGCTCGATGGCCAACTCGAGGGAGCAGGCGAAGGTGCTGCCGCGGAGCCGGACGCGGACGGCCTCCTTCGTCAGGAACTCGTAGGCGTCGGCGGAGACGCTCTCGTTCCCTTTCGCCCTCCATAGGACCAGGATGCGCGCGGGCGGAATGCGCGCCGCGAGGGAGGCGTCCTCGATCGCGGCCTTGAGGGCCTTCAGGTCCTCGGCGGTGGGAGCCTTGTCGAAGGCCTTGACGAACACCGCGAATCCAGGTGTGCCGAGGGAAACGGTCTTCCACAGGAAAGAGGCGGGTTGCCGCACGTACGCGTCGAAGGAATACGTGAGGCCGGTCTTCCCCGTCAGGAGGGCGGGGATCGCGACGGCCCCGGGGACGGCCATGAGGCCGCGGACGTCCGGGCTCGTCGCGGCGAGGTGGGACAGGATCCGCTGGACCGCATCCTTGCCTTCCGGGACGTAGACGACCGGGTCCGCCTGCCGAACCCTCTGGATGACTCGGTGCCGCAACGCGAAGTAGTCGAAGAACGACCGGAGGTCTCGCATGAGCTCCAGGATGATGAAGCCGAGGACGAAGAGCGCGACGAGGACGATGCCGAAGATGAGGAACATCCCGCCGACGGAGACGATCATGAGGTTCGCGAACACGATGACGAGGATCAAGAGGACGAGGCGCGGCGTCTGTCCGGAGACCCGGCGCATCCCTAGGAGGAGGCCGATGACCGGGATGAAGAGCAGGAACGCGGCGACGGGGTTCCCCCCGCCGATCGCGGCGAGGGCGATGATCAGGAAGAAGTCGAGGAGAAGCCAGAGGGAGACGAACACCCGGACGTAGCGGAGCATCCGCCGAATCTTGGGGGTCTGGTGATCGACCGAGTCCGCCAGGTCGAAGATCGCGGCGATGGGATCCTCCACGGCTCGGGCGTCCCGGCCGGCATGTTCGCGGTCCACGGAATGCGACTCGTTTGGGCCTATTTAATGGGGTCGGGAAGATGCAGCGAAATTATTACCGCAAATAGTGCCGGGCGACGGAGGCGTTGGGATCACCGCAACTTTGCCGAGGCGATGACGGTCTCCGAGGACAGGACGCCCTTGACGGTCTTGAGTCGCCTCCCGAGCTGTTCAATTCGATCCGACGCTCCGTCGACGAGGAGGACCTCGAGGCAGGTCTCATCGTCCAAGTGGGTGTGAGCGGTCGCGCGGATGAATCGGAGGAACTCGTGCTGACGGTGGAGGAGCCGATGGGTCACCATGCCCACCTCATGCCGATAGACGATCGTGATCGTCCCGACGACGCGTCCTCCCGCCTTCCAGCGGCGGTGTGTGAGGGCTTCCCGGATCAGTCCGCGAAGAGCCTCGGACCGACTCCCGTAACCCTCCGTCGTCACGAACCGATCGAAATCCGACAAGAGTCGCCCCTCCAGCGACACGCCGATGCGCTCGACCGCCACGCTTTGCGCCTCCGTGGTGGGCAGCCGGTTCTCTCCTTAAGAAGGAACGCTTTCGGGTTTTCGGTGCGTCCAATGGAAAAGCCTTAAGGCCCTGGGATGTTACCCGCGTTGCCGTCGTGCTACCGGGCGGGGACCTAGATGGCCATTGAATTCGCAGCGTTCATGGTCTTGGCCCTCGTGTTGGGGTTCAAGCACAGCTACGATGCGGACCACCTCGTCGCGGTGTCGAATCTGATCACCCGCAGCGGCAGCGTCCGGAAGACGAGCCTCATGAGCGTGGCCTGGGCCGCCGGCCACATGGTGACCGCGGCGATCATCACGGTGTTGCTCTACACATTCCGCCAGACGCTCCTCACCGAATTCCTCGCCCACTTGGACCTGCTCGTCGCGGTCATGCTCCTCGGGATCGGAGTCGTCGGACTGCTGTGGGAGTTCAACGTGTTCCATGTGCACGAACATTGGCACGGCCTTGTGCAGCATCGGCATTTCCACACCTGGCTCCACGGCCACCTCACGAAACACGGGGACCACAAGACGATGTTCTCGATCGGGATCGTGCACGGGCTCGCGAGCAACGACGAGCTCCTCGTGTTGTTCGTCGTGGCCCTCGGGGTGGCGACGTTGGGCGGCATCTTGGTCGGCGTCGCCGTGTTCAGCCTCGGCGTCGTCGCGGGGATGATCGTCTTCGCGGTGAGCCTGAATTATCCCATGTTGCGGTGGGGCCAGGGCCCGGTCCGGCGCGTCGTGAACACCGCGGTCGCGGTGCTCAGCATCCTCTACGCGGCGTTGCTCTTCGCGGGCTTCGGAGGGTTCAATCCTCTGCCGTCTCCCCTCTGAATTCTTCGCGGTGGCCTAGGCCGCGTCGCATTCTTTATAGTCGGCGCGAGGATTCGGCGGCCTCGTCGGGGTGGCTCAGCCTGGTGGAGCGTCGGACTCATAGGGCTTCGCCGTGACCGACCCACGGCGCTCCTGAGGCATCCGGAGGTCACGGGTTCGAATCCCGTCCCCGACACTCCGGTCGAATGGCCGTGATCAAGCCGATTTCTTCTTGCGCCGCCAGACCACCGCCGCGACGGCGACCGCCGCGACCCCGAGCCCCGCGGCCGCTAGAATCGGCAGGGTGTAGTCGACAGGTTGGGATGGTGCAGTTCCGGGCAAACCACCGCTTGCGGGCGTCGACTGAGGCGACTCGTTCCCGCCTACATCAACCGCGGTGACGACGTAGTAGTAAGTGACCCCGGGCTGGGCCTCTCGGTCCACATAGAAGAGGGGTCCCGAGGAGGGCACGGGAGTCGCGGTGAGTTTCGTGAACGGCCCATTCTCCGATAGGCCGCGATAGACGTTGTAGCCCGCGATCGTCCCGCCCGCGACCGGCGACCAGATCACATGGATCGTGCCGTCTCCGAGGACATGGACCACCACCCCGGTGGGAGCGGGAATCGGAGGCGGCGAGATGGAAAAGGCGGCCGACCGGGAGGCCGCGTTGCCCGTCCCGTCGATTGCCCACACGACAACGGAATAGCTGCCGGGCGTTGCGTAGCTGCGGTTCGCGTACCAGGCCACGCCGCCGTCGGAGACCATCGTGAGGTTCGCGTCGAAGCTCGGACCGACGACGCGTGCACTGACGGAGGCGACGCCGATATCGTCCGTGACGTCCGCTCGAATGCTGACGTCGGCACCCGCCACCTGGGTCGTCGGGCTCGCGGCAACCGTCTGGATCGTCGGGGGCGTCGTGTCGGCGATGGAGCCGGTCGTGAACTGCCACGAGTCCGTCGTCGCGAAGGGATTCCCAGGATCCGAACCGTCACGAGCGGTCGCGTTCACGAGGACTCGGTACGCCGTCGTGGGATCGAGCAACACCCCCGCCGCAAAGGTCATCTGCGTCGCATCGGCCGACCAGGTGACGGTCCCGGCGGTCCACGCACCGTCGGAGACCCGCTGGAGCGCGAACGTGTTGGCGGCACCGCTCGCCGACTCCGCCATCCCTTCGGACCACGTCACCTGGACCCGGGCGTTCCGCGGCACATTGACCGCATTCGGCGCGGGGAGCCGGCCTTGGATGAGCGGCGGAGTCGAGTCGACTTCGAACGCGTCCGAGAGGGTGGTCCCTTCCCCGCCCTGCGTGTCCCTCGCGGTCACCGCGATGCGGACGTCCGTCGCCGAGAACGACGGAGGGGTCCAGGGGACCGTATTCGGATTCGCCG
>VBLT01000046.1 GCA_005878615.1 Methanobacteriota archaeon | reverse complement strand
GGTGGCCGCCTTCTTCTCCGCCTGGTACTTCGCCGCCTTTGTCTATTCCCGCCGGCTCGCGGCGCGCCTGGCGAGAGAGATGAAGGAAGCGGTCCTGGGCCTCGGTGGCACTTGGAAGGTTCGCTGGTTCGGCACGACCGCGTTCCGAATGACGACGGAGGAGGCCGACGATCCTTTCCGGGGGGTTTCGGTCACGATGACCCTCCGGCCTCGGGAGATGCCGATCAACTGGGCCATTGGGACGGCGCAAGGTCGGAAGGATGCCGCTCTGGTGGAAGCCGCTCTCCGGAAGAGTCCCAAGGTGGGATTCGAGCTCGTCGACCCGGCGACGAGGATCGGGCAACGGCGAAGGCGCGCGCGATCCGACTGGTCGAGCGCCACCGTGGGCGAGCGCGCCGTGCTCCTTGCCGCGGACGATGCGGACCGGGTCCTGCGCCTGCTAGGGACGTTAGAACCGACGGCGTTGACCTCCGTCATGGCCCTCAACGTCACCGCGGGAGGCACTGCCGGAATCGCTGCTTCCCTGTCCGCCAACAAAGGGGACGCAAAGAAGGGCCTCTCAGCGATTCGGGCCCTGGCGGACCGACTCGTCACCTAGTGGCAACGAGCCTTCTCGAGGGGCGGGAGGAGGTCCTTGAGCATCTCCACGCTCCCCCGGTGCATGAAGCGCAGGTCGACGAGTCGTTGGGTCTCTTCGCACCGGAACGCGATGTGGAGGACGGTATAGTTCTTGGTCCCAAACAGGCCGAGATGGGCCGTCCCGAGTTCGTAGGTGGCGTCATGGCCTCCGATCCGACAAAGGCCCGGTCGCGGTTCGACCAATTTCGGAGGCGGAATGGAACCGCGGGAGGTCCTGACGGTCAGCTCGATCCCCCGCCGGGCCTTGGAATCCACAAGCATTGCCGATGCTTGGCCGGCCTGTGCCCATCGCACGCCGTCGACGTACGTCGTGTAGTCAACGTCCATCGGCGCCCGACCCAGGCGAAGGTCCCAGTTCTCCGGAAGGCGGAGGACCAGAAAATTCGAGGGCCCCAGGACGAAGTGGGTCGCGGCGACAACATGGTCGCGCGTCGTCGGCTTCATGCCGGGCCCGCGAGTTGCGCGGCGAAAGGCGGCGTGTACGACATCATGTCCTCGGAGACCCGGCGAATCATGTCGACGCCGCCGACTTCGGATGAGTAGAGCGGAATGTACGATCGCACGAGGGGACCTAGGTCTCGATAAAGGACCTTCATGTAGCCGGTCTGCTCGTGGTACTTGTTCGCGAGGTACTCACCCGCTCCCTCCTGAAGGGCGACTTCCGGGCGCAGGACCTCGTTCACGATCACCCCGCCAATCGGGATGTTGAACTTCTGGACCATGCCGATGAAGCGTCGCACGACCGCGATCGGCAGGGCGAGGGGCAGGGTCACGAAGAAGAACGCGGTTGACTCCGGATCCACGAGGACCCCCTTCGCCTTATCGAAGCGTTCGTTCATGGACATCAGGTCCGCCATGAGCGGATCCTTCTTCACCTCCTCCATCACCCGTTCCTTGCGGAAGGACAGTTGAACGCGCATGCTGAGCGCCTCCTTCCGAGAGTCGATCATCCGCGTGAGCCACAGGCCGTAGATCTTGCTCAGTCCGATAAGGCGGACCGCGTTCGCGACCGCGGCGGTGTCGAAGATCACGCGATCGAACGATTCGCCCTCCTTGAGGATGTAGTCGACCATCCGATCGAACATGGCGCTCTCTTCGAACGCGGGATTCGTCGTCGCGATCTCGATGAACGGCTTCGCGTCGAGAGGGATGTCCGCCCACTTCAGGAACTCCTTCACGCGGCCGCGGATCGAGTTGCGGTACCTCTCCACCACCTCGGACGTCTCGACCTCGACGGCGTGGACGCCTTTTGCGCCCTTCACCTCGATGACCTTTCCCCCGGATAGGCTCTGTCCGAACAAGCTCGAGAGGGAGTGCACTGGATTCAACGAAGCTAGGAGGACCCGTTCGCCTTGGGAGGCATAGTGGTGAGCGAGTCCCGCGGCCGCGACGGTCTTCCCGACTCCTCCCTTGCCTCCCGTGAAGATGTACCGCATCTTGGGCCGCTGGGCCAGGAGTTCGGGCATCGTCGTCATGATCCGTCTCCCTCACAGCGCGGGACCGAAGAGGAGGTCTTGCGAGACCTTTTCGATCATGTCCATGCCTCGCGGCTCCCGCGGATACATCGGAAGCATCGCGACCACCTTTCCCGAGAACTTCGAACGGATCTCATCGAGGTATTTCTGCTGCATCCGCGCGCGATTGCGGAGGAAGTCCATCGCCTCCCCTCCCTTGGCGTCCGCGAGTTCTTTCGGATACACCTGGTTCACGATGAGCCCGGCCATCTGCAATCCCAGGGAATCGAACATCTCCAAGGCGCGTTCCGTGTCGAGGATCGCCATTCGCTCCGGAATCAGGACCATGAAAAACGATGTCCGGCGCTGGTCGACCATGAGATCCGTGAACCGAGTGATCTTCGCCTGGATCTCTTGCAGCTCCCGCAAGACCTCGTCCTCGGAGACCTTTCCCCCTTTCAGGGTCGCGGCGACGGCCTCGTACTCCTGGGCCTTCTCGCGGGCCTCCGTGATCTTTCCGACCCACTGGCTCAGGATCCCCGCCATCGCGATCATCCGGACGCCGTGGCCGAACGGCGGCATGTCGAACACGTAGAGGTCGTGCCCGCTCGTGGACACCAGGTCCGCCATCGCGTCGTACGTGGCGGACTCGTACATGGCCGGCTCCGCCGACGTCGAGTCGATGTACTCCTCGATCTCCGGGGGGAGGTCGGTCATGCCGTACATCGTGCGGATCTTCTGCTTGACCTGTTCCTGGTATTCGGCCACACGTCGGTCCGCGTCGATCTCGACGACGTCGAGCTGCGGGATGACCGAAACGAGGCCCTTCCCGAAAATGTCCCGGTCGAAGATGTCGCTCAAGCTCGCCTGCGGGTCCGTCGAGAAGCAGAGCACCTTCCGCTTCCGCTTCGAGGCCATGTAGTGGCTCAATCCTGCGGAGCAGGTCGTCTTCCCGAGGCCGCCTTTCCCCGCGAAGATCACGATGCCTGCGTCGCCCTTCTTCTCGAAGTAGGTGGAAAGGCCCATCGACGACGCCTCAAAAGACCTGGTCCGTGAAGTCCCGCTCCCGGAACACGCGTTGCTTCCAGCTCTTAATGTTCGGGACGGCGTAGGGCAGGATCTTCAGCGAGTAATACGGAGGGATCACGGGAACTCCGAGCATGTCGCCCAGCGTGATGAACATGAACAGATGTTCTAGGTACATCCGCGTCCGGAGGGCGGCGGTCACGTGGCCGTGCGCGGCCATTCCGTAGAAGACGCCCTTCACGCCTTCCTTGACTTTTCTCGCCCGAGTCTTCTCGCTCGGCGGTTCCTTCGAGTCGCCCATCTGCCGCTCCTCTCTGTAGGGATACGCCGGAGTCCTAATAGCTTGATGTTTAGCGCCGGCTATTTTTCCTGCGTCCCTCCATCGGCGGCGGCCGGGGCCCTCGTCCGTGCCTCTGCCAGACTCTTGGAGTAGCTACGGAACAGCCGAACGGCCATGGATAGGCCCACTGCGAAGAGAACGGCACCGATGATGACGAAGACGGCGTTGATCACGATGGCGGCCCAGAGGAGATTGGGATCCGTCTGGATCGGTGGGCGGACGTTCCGGAGGATCCACGTCTTGTCGTTCTGCAGATAGGCCCAGACGGAATACGCGAACGTCGCCGTCTGCCAAACGAGGGCGGCCAGAGTCGTGATGACCATGAAGACGGCGGGGACGAGCGAGTACCGAGATCGCGCGCGAACCCTCGCGAGGTGGATCGTGATCAGCATGATCGCAAGGCCGGCCAGGAGCTGGTTCGCGCCGCCGAAATAGAGCCACAAAGCCCACCAGCTGCCCGTGACCGCGAAAGCCCAAGGGACTCCGAGGCCGACGGCCGTGGCCACGTGCTTGTTCCCGAGCGCGCGGAACCGGCCTTCCCCCCAGGTTTCCCCGGCGACCAACCGGAAGAACCGAGTCACCAGCGCCTGGACCGTTAGCGCATAAATGACCAAGACGAGCCCGAAGAAAGTCGTGAGAATCGCGGCCGTCGCTTGGATGCCGAGGATCGGAGCCACGAGGGCGGCCGCCCCGACGGGCCACGCGGCAATGTTGCTATGGGCCGGGTTCGCGGCGCTCCCGTCGCCGAACACGAAGAGGGGCGTCAGGACCATGTAGGCGATGAGGGAGGCGAGCGCCAGCAAGCCCTCCGAAAGCATCGCACCACCGCCGACGGGAAGCGCGTCCGTTTCAATATCGAGCTGCTTCGACGACGAGGAACTGCTTACCAGGCTGTGCCATCCCGAAATCGCCCCGCAAGCGATCGCGACGAACAGGATCGGCCAGATCGGACCCAGGGTCCCTTGCGGGTCGTTCAGGAACGGTCCCGCGGGGAGCTTGATCGTAACGTTCGTGAAGGGCGTCGCGAGCGCGCCGACGATGATCAAGATGATCGCGGCGTAGGCGGGGTAAAACGCAAGATAGTTCGTCGGCTGGATGAAGGTCGGGGTGGGGAGGATCGCCGCGAGGTAAAGGATGAGCACGCAGATGCCTCCCCAGACGGCCACGTTCCAGGTTCCCCAGGGAAGTTTCACCGGGAGGATCGTGCCCAGGTACAGGCTGAGGACCACCAAGGCCAGCCCGATGCCCGTCACCGCGAAGACGTTCATCTTGACTCGATACAACAGTTGGCCGCAAAGCAGCCCGGCGATGAGAATTCCGATCGTCGGGACGAACGTCGTCCCGTTGAACGAGTTCCAGAACACCGCAATGAGGGCGATGAACGCTGCCGAGATGATGATGAGATAGAACAAGACGAAGGCCAGGAGGTTCGTGCGCCCCTTCGCCCCCGTGAACTCGTAGGTGATTGGCCCAAACGAACGGCCCTCCTTGCGGACCGATAGCATCATCGAGCCATAGTCCTGCAGCCATCCAATGAAGAAATTCCCACCGATGATCCAAAGGAGAGCGGGAAGCCAACCGTAGGTGATGCCGATGAACGGACCCAGGATGGGCCCGAGGGCCGCGACGCTTTTGAATTGATAGCCCCACAGAACGTACCGGCTCACCGGGAAGTACTCGACCCCGTCCATGTACATGTGGGCGGGCGTCGTCTTCTTCGCGTCGGACCGCCAGATGTTCCGGTCGATCCATTTTCCATAGCCCCAATAGGCGACCGCGTAGATCGCAATCGTTGCGATGACCCACAGAAACGGCGTTTCGAGTATGCCTGCCATGCGACTCCTCCCTCGACCCAGCCCCAATGAGACGGGCTGTCACGGTATCCGTCCTGGGCCGTTTAAAAGTCACGTTTACCAGGCACGGCAACCGTCGATGTCTCGGTCCGCTGGCGCATCCCGGAGGGGTGGGCCCACAGGGAGAAAGCAGATAGTCCTGCCAAGAAATATAGGGCGCCATGTCGCCGCGGCCCCCCAAGGTCCAGCTGCTTGGCCTCCTGCCAGCGATCCTCAAGCCGTGCGGGCCGGCCTGTGCCCAGCCATTCACGAATGTGAGCGTCGAAGCCCTCATAGACGAGGAACGTCGCGAGACGCCAGACCTGCTCCGCGAGAACTCGGAGCGGGCGCACGAGCTCGCCGAACGCCTCGTCGGGGAGTTCGGCTCGCGCCTTCGGATTGAGGTCGTCGGCCTCGAGTCCCCTCGCGGAATTTGGCTCGGCCTCCGGCATCGCGTGGGACGAGGCTTCGCCGTCATCGTCGACGGGCGCGACGTGTTCCGCAATCCCGACGATTACACGCCGGTTCGGAAGGCCGTCGACGCCGCGCTCGCGGCTCGAGGGTCGGCCGAGGGCTAGGTCAGCTTGGGCCCCTGGCAGATCGCATCGGTGCGGCCCGTCGGAACAGGAACGGGAGCGTCGCGAGCCACAGGATTTCACAGACGAGGGAAACGATCGAAGGAAGGGTCGCCACTGGGCCGAAGACCGCGAAGGCCAAAACGACGGTCAGGCCGAGGTTCTTGAACGACGCGAAGGCCGTGAGGGCGACCTGTTCGTCTCGAGGGAACCGGAGGGTCCGCCCGAGGAGGAACGCGAAGGCCCCGATCCCAAATGTCCGGGCGAGAGAAAACAGACCGAGGGAGACGAGCAGCTCGGGTCGCTGGAGTAGGGGACCACGGGTCGAGCCCGCGATGGCGATGACGAGGAAGAAGAAGGAGACGCTCACGGCGCTCGTCCGGACCGCGACGACGCGCGGCAAGCGCCGGAGGGGCCGGGAAACGAGCATCGGAAGACCGATCAGCAGGATCGTCTGGAGCACCAGGTCGCCGAGCGGGACGGTTTGGTGCGTGAAGGCCAGGGTGATGAGGGGGACGAGGAGAAGGCCGATCAAGTAGAGGATGGCCAGGGAGATCACCGTCCGCCGGGTGTCGCCCTTCAGGTAGGCGGTGATGGGCACGACGGCGATGGCGGGAGGCACGGAGGCCATGAGGACCCAACCGTCGTGGATCCCAGAATCCGAAGTCAGGAACGCGAACAGGAGGATCAGCCCGCTGAGCGCTCCGTACGTGATCACCAGGGAGACGAGGAACCGACGGAGCTCCTGTCGCGGGGAGATCCCCGCGAACGAGATCTCCGTCATCGCGAACGTCATCCCGAGGCCCAAGGCAATCTGCGAGATTTCTCTCGAATAGGCCGGAAACCCGCCGGTGACGAATCCGATCACGAGGCCGCTGGCGACCATCGTCGGGAAGGACCGCCAGGGGTGGAACACGCCCGGCGAGACGAGCCGCCGTTGAAAAGCTTGCCGCATCGGACGCTCGCAAGGACCGCTCCCCCGAGGGCGAGTCCGGCGGCGAACTTCTGGGGCCAACTCAGCCGCTCCTCCATCCAGAACCGCCGACGCCGGGGAACCTGCGAGGCACCTCGAACGGGCTCCATGGTGGAATTTCGAATCTCGATGGCCCGCCGAGCAATCCCAATCACGAATGATTTTCGGACGGAAACGTTTTAATGAGCGCCCGGACGACTGCTCGAGAGTCGTCTATGCCTCTTCCCTTGCGCGAGGATTCCGAAGGCGTTGCCTCCACCGTCGCGACGATGTTCACGCTGCTCGTCATCCTCCTGTTCATGCAGCTCACGATCGTCGCGGTCGTCCCGGCGCAGGAATACAACGCGGAATGGGCGACCTCTCGCGCCGCGATCGATGCCTTCGAACGGCTCCGGCTCGCGACGCAACTCGCCGCCGTCGACGGGTCCCAGTTCTCGATCCCGATCCCGCTCGGGACCGACGCGGTGTCACCCTTCTCCACGGCGAAGCAGGGGAGCCTGCGATTCGACCCGGCGAACGGCACCTCGATCGCCGTCTCGTTCCAGTACGTCCCGAAGTTGTTCCAGGCCACTGTCACTCACATCGATCAGGACGTGATCCTCGCGATCGACAGCTCCGGGTCGATGGTTTGGAACGACCCCTCCCGGCTCCGCATTTCCTCGGCGCAGGAGTACATGAGGAACCTGATCCCGCCGGACCGCGTCGCGAGCATCGACTTCGACGACAACGCGTTCTTCACCCGCGCGAACATCGGAGGACCCGCGCACTTCCTCAATTATCCGCCGAACAGTCAGCTCATGTACGTCAGCCCGCAGGCCGACCTCGACACGATTGACTCGTCCGGGACCACGAACTGGGGCGCGGCGATCCAGATTGCGAACAATGAGTTCGTCGCCCACGGGAACGCCAGCCACGCATGGAACCTGATCGTCCTGACGGACGGCCAGAACACATGCTGCCCCGCGGGCGCCCAAGGCGATGCCCTAGCGCTGAGCGAATCGCTGCGGTCAAAGACGCTGGGCGTCACGATCTACATGATCGGCCTCGGGGCCGATCTCAACGAGCCATTGATGAAGACGGTCGCTGGGAACACCGGTGGCACCTATTACCACGCCCAGACCGCGAATGACATCCGATGGGTGTACTACGAAATCAGCCGGCGCTACCTGAGCGCCTTCGTGTGCGGCCTCAAGTCGACCAGCGACACGTCGTTCGGCGCACTCGAATTGAGCCTTGGGGCCACCCGGTACCCGGCCCAGACCCTCCGGATGGAAGCCGGCGCGATCAACGTGCGACAGGGCACCAGCACGACGCTATGGCGAGGGATGCCCCTGTCCTACCGCCAGACGGGCGACGGGCTCGGCCTCTCGGCCACCTTCCCGACCTTGATCGGGGCCCCTCAGATCGCGACTGGGACCGGATTCGAGACGGTTGAAGGGCGCGTGATCGGGCGGGACCTCCTGACGCAATCGATCCAAAAGGCCCCCTTGGGGGACACCTCCACCGACATCACCACGGGCAGGCTGGACTTCGAATATTGGGCGACCCAGGGCGCCGCCAAGCCGGCCGGGGTCACGGCGATACGGCCCCCGCTGATCAGCGCCGCCAACTACGCCCAATGGGCGCAGGACAACTGGACGGCGCGGGACTTCGTCGACGCGAAGTTCAACGCGGACCGGTCCCAGGCCCAGCTGTCGATTGCCATCACCAACATCAATGCGCAGGTGGCGGCGGGCAACGTCCAAAACTGGCTCGCATTCCAGACGACGGACAACGTGCGCCTGAACGGCTGCCGCCTCAACCAGTGGCTGTACTGGTACCAAGGAGTTACCTTCCGGGTGACGTCCGCGAACGCCCCGGCTTATGCGGTGTGGTTCAACGAGACGTTCCGGAATGTGGGCGCAGGCGTGATAACCGCCGTGGTCTCCGGCGTCGCCGTCGTCACGATCCGCGCGGTGGACACACTCGTTGTGGACCGTCGACTGATCGAGATCAGCTTCGGATCGTAGCGCGGCCTGCAAATCTCGCTCTCACCGATCGTGAATTCTGAATGAGGTTCTCCGGGCAGCTGTCGCCTCGCGGCGGGCCGGGCGTCGAAATTGACCGACCCATGAAAGCCATCCCGCGGAAGAGGCGTGGGCAAGGAGTGGCGACGCCGTCATCAATGGGTCGGGCACAATGGCCTCGTCGCCAGCGAACGGCCTCCCACGGCCGAGTGGTCAGCCCTTGATGACCTTCTCGAAACAGTCATCGAGTCCCGGGAAGACGGAGATATCGCCATTCCACGATTCCAAGGTGGCGGCATATCGATCCTCGAAATCTTGCAACGCGTCGAGGATGTGGTATTGGAGGGCCTCCGCGTCGCCTTCCTTGGCCACAGCGGCCGCGATCGTGTACGTGCCGCGGAAGAAGAAGATGCTGTGCGCCCCATAGCGGAGCTGGCTCAACGCGCCCGGTTTCGAAGCGAGGGTTTGCCTCACGAAATCTTGGACCGCGACCAACATGCCGCTCAGCGCGTCCCGGTCGATGTCGGTCCGGAGGCTGTCGGAATAATGCCGGATCAGGAGGCCGCCCTTCGTCATGATGAAGAGCTCCGAGAGGTTGGTCCGGTCCCTCGACGAGGTGAAGCCCAGCGCGGTCGAGATGCCCCTCGCCGCCCGGCCGATCTCGATCTTCAGGACTCCGAGGTTCGTCGACCTATCCATGAGCGTCAGCATCGTCACGTCCGCGAGGGCGATGTGCATCACCACGACGTTGGACTCCGGGCCTTCCATCATGATGAGATCGGGTCCTGGCATCTCGATGTTCTCGAAGACACTTCCCGCCGACTGGGCGATCAGGGTGCTCATCGCGGCCAGCGTCGCAGGGCTCACGCCCTCGCGGATGTCGGAGGCGATCGTCAGTCCGTTCGAGTCGGCGACGACGGAACCGCGGATGCCCCGGACCTTTCGCTGAAGTTGCCGGAGGACCTCGTCCAGCTGGGCTTCGATGCCCTCTAGACTCTTCGTGCCCAGGTCCAACGCCCTCGGGCGAAGCTCAGCTCGCGACATCCCCTTCGTCCTCCGATGCTTCGATTGGGACCGACTTCAGAGACCGGGCATGCCGCAGCCCTGGGAGCGCCGATGTCTCCGGCGCCCGGACGCTCCGCCGCGGTCGAACGATGAAATAGAGCTCGACGATTCCATATGCGATCGTCCCGAGGAAGAAGAAGAACGCCCCCGCGGCAACGGCTGCCGGGAGCACCAGTCCAACGAAGCTTCCGGCGAACGTCACGGCGAGCACGACGAACCCGACCGTGAACGCTCCGATGAAGCGCTGGATCCGGTCCGCCATGATGAACATCCGCGCCCGGCGGACGTTCTTTTCCATGCGGGAGAAGGAGACGAACGTCAGGGTCAGTAGGACCGCGACACCGCCGATAATTCCCTCGAACGCGATCAATACGGCCCAAGCGATGAGGTCCACGTCGACCGACTACTCCGAGTTCGCCGTTCCCATCCCCGGGCACGGGCAATATACTTGTCGCTCAGAATGTTCGATTTTGCAATATGATTCCAGTACGCCCGGGGGACGAATGGGCCCTAGGCCATACGCTCGATAATCGTCGCCACGCCCATCCCGAAACCGATGCACAGCGTCGCGAGTCCCCGGTGGAGGTCCCGCCGTTCCATCTCGTGGAGCATCGTCGTGATCAATCGAGCGCCGCTCATGCCGAGCGGATGGCCGAGCCCGATCGCTCCGCCGTTGACGTTCAGCCGCGCATCCTCGAACCCGATCGTGTCGCGCGTCGCGATCGGCACGGACGCGAAGGCCTCGTTGACCTCCCAAATGTCGATGTCGTCTGCCTTCAGGTCGGCGCGCGCCAGGGCCTTTCGGATTGCGGGGATCGTCCCGTCGAGCATGATGGTGGGGTTCGTGCCCACGACGCCGGTCGAGACCACGCGCGCCCTCGGTTCCAATTTCAATCGCTTCGCGGCGTCGGGGTCCGTGACCAAGAGGGCACAGGCCCCGTCGTTGATCCCGCTCGAGTTGCCCGCGGTAATCCGTCCGTCCGCCTTGAAGGCGGGCGGAAGCGATGCGAGTTTCTCCAAGGACGTGTTGCGCCGCGGGTGTTCATCCGTGTCGAACATCCGCTTCGATCCGTTCTCATCGAGGACCGGGACCGGCTCGATCTCCCGCTTGAACCGCCCTTCGTCGATCGCCCGGATCGCTTTTCGATGGGACCACAACGAAAACTCATCCATCTGTTCCCGCGTCACCCCGTACTTGTCGGCCACGAGGTCGGCGGAGATCCCCTGCTGGACGATCTCGTACTTCTCGAGGAGTTTCGGGCTCAAGGCCCCGCCGTCGGACCCGAGGGGCACGCGGGACATCGATTCCACGCCCCCGGCGATCACGACGTCCGCCTGGTGCGTCATGATTTCCATCGATGCGAAGTTGAACGCCTGCAGGCCCGAGGCGCACATGCGGTTCACGCTCGTCCCCGGAACGGACTCCGGGAATCCGGCGATCAGCGGCGCGAGGCGCCCGATGTTCACGCCTTGTTCGTCGACCTGCGTGACGCAGCCAAGGACGACATCCTCGACGAGCTTCGGCTCCACGCCGGCGCGGTCGACGAGGGCCCGGAGGGTGAACGCGGCCAGATCGTCCGGCCTCCAGTCCTTCAAGGCGCCGCCGCGCTTCCCGATGGGGGTGCGAACGGCCTCGACGATGACGGCGTCTCGCATGGAAGGGTCTCCGGCCAAGACCATTGACCGCGCGGAATAAGAAGGTTGGCCACGGCCCTCCTCGATCGGTTTCGGTAGGCCGCGAACCACCGCATCCCCCCGAGTGGCGGGTCTTCCGGAGCAAGGTTCAAGGCCCTCTCCCGGATGTCGCGCGCGTTGGTCGCTGCCCTCGAGGGCCTCGTCGTGCTGGACTTCACCCGGCTCCTCCCGGGCCCGTTTTGCACGCAGCTCCTCGCGAACCTCGGGGCGGATGTGATCAAGATCGAGGACCCGGCATTGGGCGACTATATGCGCTCGGTCCCGCCGCTCGTCGATGGCACGTCCTACCCCTTCCTCATGGTGAACCGCGGGAAACGGTCTCTCGCGGTGGACCTGAAAACGTCGGAAGGGCAAGACATCCTTCGCCAACTCAGCGGCCGCGCCGACGTAGTCGTAGAACAATTCCGGCCCGGGGTGATGGCCCGGCTCGGGGCCTCGTACGACGACCTCGCGATGATGAATCCCCGGATCGTCTACTGCTCCTTCTCCGGATACGGCCAGACCGGCCCGTACAAGGACCTCCCCGGCCACGACCTGAATTTCGAGGCCCTCGCGGGCATCCTGGCCGTGACGCGGAGCGGCTCGGACCCCCGACCTGCGATCCCGGGGGTGCCGATCGCCGACCTCGCGGGAGCCTTCAACGCCGCCCTGGCGATCCTCGCGGCGCTCCGGACGAGGGACCGCACCGGCCGAGGTGAGTTCATCGACCTCTCGATCTACGACACCACGGTCGCCCTCATGGTCCTCGGATTGGCCCGATACTTTGCGACCGGCGAGGAGCCGATCGCCGGCGAGACGCTCCTCACCGGCACGTTCCCGTTCTATGCCCTCTACGAAACGAAGGACGGCCGATGGCTCTCCGTGTCCGCCGTCGAACCGAAGTTCTGGGTCCGCATGTGCGAGCTCGCGGGGGCGCCGGAGTTATCGGAGCGCCAGTTCGCGGAGGAACCCGACCGGGCGGCGGTCGCGGAGACCCTTGCCGCGAGGTTCCGCGAGAAGACCCTGTCGGAGTGGGAGCGCATCTTCGAACCGGAACGACTTCCGATCGCTGCGGTCAAGCGCCTCCCCGAAGTCGTAGGCGATCCGCATGTCGCGGCCCGCAACCTCCTCCCGGCCGTCGACATCCCGGGGCTCGGAAAGCGTCGGGTCATCGCCCACCCGGCGAAACATGCGGTGACGACGATCGCGAACCCTGCCCGCGTCCCGAAGAAAGGGGAACATACGGAGGAGATCCTCCGATCCCTCGGTTTCAGCGCGAGGCAGATCTCGGGACTTTCGAAGAAGGGAATCGTCGCCACGTGAGGCCCTTCGGAGACGCGGCGTCATTCGCCCTTGAATTTCGGCTCTCGCTTCTCCAGGAAGGCCTGCAGCCCTTCGAAGACGTCCTCCGATGACGTGACGAGGCCGAACGCCATCGCCTCCATCTCCAGGGACGCGTCGATCGGCGTGTCGATCGCGCGGTTCAACAGGACCTTGGCCAGGCGAATCGCGATCGGCGCTTGCTTCGCGAGTCTCTCGGAAAACCCGCGGACTTCGGCGGCAAACGCCTCGTTCTCGACGGCTTTGGTCAGGAGGCCGAGCGAAGCGGCCTCGTCGGCCGTGAGGCGGCTCCCCAGCATCACGAGCTCCTTCGCCTTCGCTTGGCCGAGAATCCGGACGAGCCTCTGGCTCCCGCCGGCCCCGGGCACGAGGCCCAGGTTGACCTCCGTCTGTCCGAGCCTCACTCGCCTCGCGGCGATGCGGAAATCGCACGCCAGGGCCAATTCGAGGCCTCCTCCGAAACAATGGCCGTTGATCGCCGCGACGGTCGGCTTGGGGAAATTTGCAAGCCGGAGGAAGACCTCCTGCGAACGACGGGAGGACCGCCACACCTTGAACGCCTTCGAGACTTCCGTGAAAGAGGTCAGGTCCGCCCCGGCGCTGAATGCCCGGTCCCCGGAGCCGGTGATCATGAGGCATCGGACGGTCTCATCGGCTCGTAATTCGCCGAGAGCCCGATCGAGGTCTTCGAAGAACTCCGGCGTGAGGGTGTTCAGACGGTCGGCGCGGTTGATCGTGATCGTCGCCACGTGCGTCGCCGGATCTTTCGCGATCAAGAGAGTGCCCTGCGCCATCATCTCGCGCTCCATTCGGTGTTGGTAGAATCCCTTTCCGGACTTGGCCCCGAGGTCCCCGCGCGCCACCATCTCCGATAGGATCGCGGCGGGTTTCGACCGCGGATGATCGCGGAGGGCGGAGAGGACCGTGTCGACCCCCACCTTGTCGGCCATCGTCAGCGGTCCATCGGGAAACGCCGTGCCGAGCCGCATCGCCTCGTCGATCTCTGCGGGGCTCGCGACGTCGAGGGCGACGAGTTCCGCCGCCTCGTTGATCATTGGCGCGAGGATGCGGATCGGATCGAATCCGCTCCCCATCTCGGGCCTCAGGGTCGGCCGACCGCCCTTGTACGAATAGTACCCTTCGTCGACCTTGCGCCCGAATTTCTTCTCTTCGATCAGGGTCTGGACGCTCCGCGGGACCGGTCGATTGGCGTTCTTGATCAGGTGATGCAGCACATCGATGCCGACCTGGTCCGCGAGCTCGAACGGTCCCATCGGGAACCCCGCCCGGAAGCGCATCGCGGCGTCGATCGTCTCGATCGGGACGCGCTCCGTATCGTGGATCCACGCGGCCTCCTCGAAATACGGGCCGAGGACCCGGGTCGTGATGAAGCCCGGGACGTCCTTCTTCACGACGACGACCGTCTTTCCCAGGGACTTCGCCAGACCGACGGCCGCCTCCAAGGTCGCGTCGTCCGTCGTGTCGGCCCGGATCACTTCGACCAACGGCATGAGCATCGGCGGGTTGAAGAAGTGCATCCCGACGACCTTGTGGGGACGCTTCGTGGCCCGCGCCATGTTGGTAATCGGCAAGGCGGATGTGTTCGACGCAAGGATCGCGTCCTTCGGAGCCGCGCGATCGAGTTCTCGGAACACACGCTTCTTCAGGTCCAGATCTTCGAAGATGGCTTCGATCACGATCGCCGCGTCGCGGGTCGCTTGGGCGAGGTCGGTCGTAACTCGGATGCGGGCGAGCACCTCGTCCCTCTGCTCGGGCCGGATCTGGTTCTTCTCGACGAGCTTGCCGAGGGACCATCGGATCCGCTCCATACCGCGGTCGAGGAGCTCCTGTTTGACGTCCCGCATCGCGACCTCGTGGCCGTGAAGGGCCGCGAGCTCGGCAATGCCATGGCCCATCTCCCCCGCGCCAATTACCGCGAGCCGCATCGTGGCCGCTCTCTCGGAGTGGAACGGAGGACCGGAGTTAAAGGTGTGGTGTCCGGAGGGTGCGAACGTTCATCGTCGGATGCAACGTGGGTCGGACGTGGACCTGATTCAGCTCCTGATCGTTTTCGCGGCGACCGCGTCCGCCGTGCTCGGCTCGTTCGTCGTCGTGCCCGAGCTCCTCGAGAGGAAAGGGTACAATCCCCGGAGCGGGTTCGTTCGCTGCTTCGTGTGGGCCTCCTTCCTCCTCATCGTCTTCGTCCCTGCGGCGATCAGCGGGTTCCTCTTCAGCGTGAGGAATGTGGCAGACTGGGCATACCTCGCGGTGGGTCTCCTCGTCGCGATCCTCTACGACTATTACCGGTTGAATCCGGAAAAGGTCCCTTGGGTCCGCTCGCGAAACCTGAAGGTCAGATGAAGTCCCAGTCTCGGAGGACGTCCTCGAGATTCGGGTGGCCGATTTCGTCGAGCTCGTAGCGAACGTGGACCACGGGCTTCTTCGTCTTCAGCACCCGGCTCAGGTCGATCGGCGTGCCGCTCACGACGACGTCGCACGGTGTCGCATCGATCGTCTCCAACAGTTCTTTGATCTGCTTCGGGCCGTACCCCATCGCCGGCAGGACCTTCCGAGAGTTCGGGTACTTCTTGTAGGTCTCCTTGATCGAACCGACCGCGTGGCCCACCGCGCTCACGATCTCCGAGGCTCCGAACCGCTGCGCCGCGAGGTATGCCGCCCCGTACTCCATTCCCCCATGGGTGAGGGTTGGACCGTCCTCGATCGCGAGGACCGCTTTCCCGCGGATCAGGGCGGCCTCGTCCGTCGTGATCGGCGAAGCGGCCTCCACAATGACCGCGTCCGGGTTCACATTCCTCGTGTTCTGCTTGACCGTCTCGACACTTTCCGGCGTCGCGGAGTCCACCTTGTTGATGATGACGACGTCCGCCATCCGGAGGTTCGTCTCGCCCGGATAGTACGCGAGCTCGTGGCCCGCCCGCAGGGGATCCGCGACGACGATGTGGAGGTTCGGCCGAAAGAAGGGAGTGTCGTTGTTACCGCCGTCCCACAGGAGGACCTCCGCCTCGCCTTCCGCCTGCCGCAGGATCTTCTCGTAGTCCACGCCCGCATAGACGACGGTCCCCTTGTCGATGTGGGGCTCGTACTCCTCCCGCTCCTCGATCGTCGTCTCGTAGCGGTCGAGATCCGCATACGTCGCGAAGCGTTCCACGGCCTGGGAGGCGAGGTCCCCGTACGGCATGGGATGGCGGACCACGACGACCTTCTTGCCATGGGCCCGGAGGATCCCGGCGACCCGCCGGGTCGTCTGGCTCTTCCCGCTCCCGGTGCGGACGGCGCAGATCGCGATGACCGGCACGTTCGCCTGGAGCATCGTCCGCTGCGCCCCCAGGAGGAGGAAGTCCGATCCGTGGGCGTTCGCGAGGGCGACCAGGTGGCCGATGTGGCCGTAGTCCACGTCGGAGTAGGAGAAGACGCACGTCTCGACGGCCAACTTCGGGATGAGCTTCACCAGGTCCTCCTCCGGGAAGATGGGGATTCCGTCGGGATACCGCGGGCCCGCGAGGGAGGCAGGATACTTGCGGGTCTCGATGCCGGGGATCTGGGTGGCGGTGAAGGCGACGACCTGAACCGATGGGTCGTCGCGGAAAATGACGTTGAAGTTGTGGAAGTCCCTTCCGGCGGCTCCCATGATGAGGACGCGGCGCGGCACCGCCATGGGCGAGGGAGTCTCCGGTCGTCTAAAGCCTTTTTGGGACTTTTC
>VBLT01000045.1 GCA_005878615.1 Methanobacteriota archaeon | reverse complement strand
GAGGAAGGCGTCCATCGCGACCGCCCCGAGGGGGACGACCACGCGCAAGGCGGTGAGGAGTCGCACCTCGCGCTCGAGATACGCTTGGCAGTTGCGGAACTCCGCCGGCGTGGGTCGGTTCCCAGGTGGAGCACATCGCACTGCGGCGGCAATGTAGCAATCGCGCAACCGGAGGCCGTCGGACTTCGAGACCGAGGCGGCTTGATTCGCGAATCCGTTCCGGTGGAGGGCCCGAAACAACCACTCGCCGCTCCGATCTCCCGTGAAGACGCGGCCGGTTCGATTTCCTCCGTGGGCCGCCGGGGCAAGGCCGACGACGAGGAGCCGGGCGCGGGGATCTCCGAGGCCGGGGACGGGCCGCCCCCAGTACTCCCAATCCCGGAACGCGGCCCGCTTCG
>VBLT01000034.1 GCA_005878615.1 Methanobacteriota archaeon | reverse complement strand
GTCGAACAGATCTCTTTGGCGTACGGACATCGGGGATGGAACCGGCACGCGGCGGGCGGATCGACCAAGTCCGGCGGCAGGCCGTCGATCGAGTAGAGCTCCTTCGAGTCCATGTGGATCGTCGATTGCAGGAGGCCGCGCGTATAGGGGTGGATGGGACGCTTGAACACGTCGTACACCGAGCCGAGCTCAACGAATTGGCCGGCGTACATCACCGCGACCCGGTCGCACACCTCCGCCACGATCCCCAGGTTGTGAGTGATCAGCACGACCGACATCTTGAAGGCGCGCCGCAGGTCCTCGAGGATCTCCAGGATCTGGGCTTCGACGATGACGTCCAAGGACGTCGTCGGCTCGTCGGCGATCAGGAGCTTCGGGTGCATCACGAGCGACATCGCGATCATGATGCGTTGACGCATGCCGCCGCTGAACTCGTGCGGGTAATGACGAAGCCGGCTCTCGGGGATGCCCATCGAGGCGAGCGCCTTCACGGCCCGGTCGACCGCCTCCTTCCGCGGGACCTTCTCATGCGCGGCGATCGTCTCGACGAAATGTGCCTCGATCGTCAGGAGAGGATCGAGCCGCGTCACCGGGTCCTGGAAGATCAGCGCGATGTCCCTGCCTCGGATTTTGCGAAACGGTTCTTCGGGGAGCGATGTCAGATTCCGCTCGCCGAACTGCAGACGCCCCTCGACCCGGGTTCGCGGCGGGAGGATCCCGAGGATCGCTTTGCCGAGGGTCGATTTCCCACAGCCCGTCTCGCCGACGACTCCGATCGTCTCTCCCTCCCGGACGGAGAAGGAGACCCCGTCGACCGCATGGACCGGACCGCGGCGGGTCTGGTAATGAACTCGAAGGTCCTCGGCCTCGAGGACGGCGTCCGTCACGAGCGCTCCCTCCGCAGGACCGGGTTCACGATGTCGTTGAGGCCTTCGCCGAGGAAGCTCAGCCCGATCGTCAGGATGACGATGACGAGGCCCGGGAAGAAGGACGACCACCAGATGCCGACGCTGATCCGGCTCGCGGCTGCGGAGAGATCGAGCCCCCAGTCCGCCGTCGGCGCCTGCACGCCAAGGCCGAGGTAGCTCAATCCGGCGGCGGTCAGGACGGCATCGGCCGCGCTCAAGGAGAAAATCACGGGGATCGCGACCAGCACGTTGTAGGCGATGTACCGCCAGAGGATTCGGCCGGGCTTCGCGCCCAAAGCGCGCGCGGCCTCCACGTACAGCTCCTCCCGCGCGGACAGGACGTGGCTCCGGGTCGCCCGGAAGTACAGGGGGATGTAGATCACCGTGACCGCGAGTCCGATGTTCACGACGCCTTTCCCTATGAGGACCGCGATGAGGCCGGCCAGGAGGAGTCCCGGAAAGGCGTAGAGAGAGTCCATCACGAGGACGAGCACCTTGTCGATCCGGCCGCCCGTGTAGCCGGAGAACAGTCCGAGCGGGAAGCCGACGAGGAGGGCCGCGAAGACGCCAATCGCCATGATCTGGAGCGATGTGCCCGTCCCGACGAGGACCCGGGAGAAGACGTCCCGACCAACCGGATCCGTCCCCATCAGATGCCAGAAGCTGAGCCACACGACGTGGAACGCGGCGTAGTTCAGGGCGACTTGCCCGGCCGTGTTCGTATCGGCCAGATGGGTGAACCTCAGGCTGAACCGGCCCGGCTCGACGGAGGCGAGGTTCCAGGATCGAAGGGGAGTCAGGTCCACGCGAACGAACTGGTTGAACGTACGGATCGCCGTCCGGGGAGACCAGGTCGCCCCGCCGTCCGCGCTCCATTCGACGCCCAAATAGTGGCCGGGCGTCGTGGCCCGCCCGTCCAGGAGGATCACGTATGAGACGTTCGTCACCGCATCTCGGAACACCCGCAGGAGGAAGCTCGAGACGACGACCGTATCGTTGATCCCCCTGGAGGTGGCGTCCCTCCCGTCAATCGCCTGCCCCGCCGTCATGTTCATCCACGGGGTCGGGGAGAAGGAAAAGTACGTGCTGTTCGCCAGGACCGGCGCGTTCGTCCAGGGAGGGACATCCGGGCCGTCGACGAACGCGTAGGGGTCCCACGGCGCGAGCAGGGGCGAAGCGATCGCGATGAAGACGAAGACGATCACGATGCCGATCCCGAGCCACGTCAGGACCGCGGGCAGGCTCCGTCGCTCCTCGATCAGCGGGAACAAGATGCGGCCGAGGATCGATTGCCGAGGAATCCATCGCCGAAGCGAATCCGCTAGCGACGCCCGGCGAGGCTTCTCGGCCATGGGCACCTACAATCGGATCCGGGGATCGATCGACGCCCCGAGGATGTCGATGGCGAGGCTGATCAACACGATGATCGCCGCGTAGAACACGACGACCCCCTGGATCATCGTCATGTCTTTCGAGGTGATGGACTCCAACAGGAGGATGCCGAGGCCCTGGTAGGAGAACGTCTTCTCGGTGAGGACGGCCCCGGCGAATAGGATCGCGAACTGGAGGCCGAGGACCGTCACGACCGGCACGAGGGCGTTCTTGAACGCGTGGCGGTAGATGATCGCGCGCCTCGGCACCCCGCGGGCTCGGGCCGCTTCCGTGAAATCGGCCCCAATCGTCCGCAACATGTTCGCCCGGACCGTCTTCGCGAAGAAGCCGGAGAGGACGAGGCCGAGGGTGAGCGACGGCAGGAGGAGGTGGCTGACCGCCGTCGCGAAGTGACCGAGGTTGCCCTCGATCAGGCTGTCGACCGTGTACATCCCCGTTTGGAACCGGCACGTGGAGGGCGGGGCGCAGGGCGTGTCGACCCCGGTCCAACGCCCGTTCGCGGGGAGCCATCGGAGCCACACGCCGAAGACGAGCTGCAGGATGAGGCCGAGCCAGAAGATCGGGATGACCCAGATGATCGTGCCGTAGAGGCGGACGCCGAGGTCGACCCAGCGATCCCTGTTCGCGCCCGCGACGACCCCGAGCGGGATCCCGACGAGGGACGCGACGAGCATGCCGCCGAACGCCAGTTCGACGGTCGCGGGGAACCGGGTTGCGATCTGACTCCAGACCGGCGTCCCGCGGTACTGCTCCCCAATCGAGATGCCCAGGTTGCCCGTGAAGATGTTCCGAAGGTATGTGAGATATTGGACGATTGGCGGCTGATCGAGGCCGAGCTGCACCCGGGCCCGTTCGACGGCGTCCGGCGGCGGTGTCCGCCCGCCCCACAGGGCGAGGATCGGATCCCCCGGCAGGATTCGGAGGACCACGAACACGGCGGTGAGTAGGATGAAGAGCATCGGGAGGGCCAGGATCGCCCGCGTCAACGCATACGCAAGGAGCGAACTGCCTCGGGCCACGGACTACGCGTCCTCCTTCAGGGGATACCCCTGCGGGCGATAAAGACCTTGAGAAAAGAGGGAAGGGCCAGGGACCTACCGATCCCTGGCAAGGGCGATCAACTCGATCGTGGCGGGAACCTGGGCCAGCAGGTTGTTCGCATCCGCACAGCGTGCGTCGCCATACTTCGACTGGAACACGGCGGTCGAATATGGCATCTCCGCGGGGATCATGCTGTACAGCGGCGACGCGGTCCCGAGGAACACGATCTGGCTAATGGCGGAGCGGTCGACGGAAAACGCGATCGCTTGCCGTACCAGCTTGTTCGGGACCTTGTTCACGTTGAACACCAGGTACCGGATCTGCGGGCTCGACCCGAGCTTGACCGTGATCCCGAGCGAGGAGGCCCGGTTCTGCAGGTCGACCAGGTCGGGCGGGCTCAGCGTCCGGAAGACGACGTCGACCGCCTTCGTCTCGATGTCCTGCTTGAGGGCGGCGGCGCTCGCGCGGATGTTGATCACGATCCGATCCATGATCGGAATCGGGCCGAGAGTCGGCGAGTAGAGGTCCTTGTTATAGTAGGTGTTCGACGCCTTCGTCCCGAAGGCCCGGTCGAGGACGATCAGCTGGTTCGGGGTGTGTGTCGTCATCTTGTACGGCCCCGTCCCGATCACGCTGCCCGCGGTCGACGGCTGCTCTCCGGCCTGGTTGTAGGAGTCGGGGACCGGAGCGGAGACCGAGAACGCCATCAGGTCGTTGAAGAACGACACCGGGCGCGCCAGGTGGAAGGTGATCGTGCTGGAGTCCACGACCTCGATCGCTCCCGGCGAACTGTTGTTCCCGTTCGTCGCGTCGCGGCCGAGCGCGCCCACGTCATAGAGCAGGAACGCCGCGGATCCCGGCAGGTCGAGTCGGATGGCCCGGTTGATCGAGTTCGCGACGATCTGCGCCGTGAGCGGCGTGTTCAGGGGGAAGTCGTGGAAGGTCACGCCCGCCTTCAGGTGGTACGTGTAGTTCATGCCGTCCGCGGAGACGAGGCCGTTCGCGCGTGTCGGGATATCCTGGGCCAGGCCCGGCTTCAAGGTGGCGTTCTTCCAGTCGTACACGACGAGCGTGTCGAAGACTTGGTTGATGATCTCGCCCGAGAAGAAGTCGTACGCGCTGGCCGGATCGAGGCTGATCACCTTGTCCGATGTCGAGACATTCAACACGGTCGCTCCAGGCTTGTCGACGATGAACCACTTGAAGACGACCGGGTGCAGCTCGACGTTCTGCACGGAGTTGACGTAGGCAGTCTGCGCCACGCCCGAGAACAACGGAATGTATGGCACGTCGTCCGCCAAAGCGTTCTGGATCTTGGTGAATCGGTCCGTCCGAATATTAGGATCCGTGGTGCTCTGCTCCTCCGTGATCCACTGATCGACCTGCGAGTTGTTGTAGAACGATCCGAGGCTCTTTGCGCCCGCAATCGAGAGGAACGGAGAGGCGTAGTCGTCCGAGTCGAAGTAGTCGGGGTACCAGCCGAGAAGGAACATCGGCATACGCTGGTTCGCCCAGTTCTGCTTGTAGACGGCCCACGGGTCGGATTTCAGCGACACCGTGACCCGCCCGCAACTCTGGATGCTGTTCTGGAGCGTCAAGGCGAGGGCGGTCTCGGTGTCTCCATAGTGGCCGTCGTTGTTGTACCAAAGCTCGATTCCGACCTTCGTGGGCACTCGGGCGGACAGCACCGCATAGGTGCTGATGCCGATGATGGCCACGATCAGAATCGCAACGATGACGATCCACATTCGGTTCCTGCCGCCGGGCGCGCGAGGCGCCGGCGTAACGGGTTCAGCCAAAGTTCCTCCTCCGTCGGAGCCGGACGCCATCCGCTGGGCCCGGCTTCGGCGCAAGAACAGTAGGACCTTATTTAACCGTTTCCGGCGCGTCCGAAAAGTCATCGAGCCGCGGCTGTCCGACCCGCTGTTTGGACAGTCGTCGGACCACCGACTCCACTCTCGCGGGTGCGAAGTCGCGTTCGTCGCAGAGGAACTTTCGGATCCCTTCCGAGTTGAAGCGACCCGGGACAAGTTCCTCGGGAGGTGCGGTTGGTGGGGACAGAAAGAACGATCGGATAGCTTCGAGATTCTCCGGAAGTTTCAATCGGATGTCCGGCGGCGATCGATCGAGGGAGCCCCATTCACGAAGCCGCTTCGCGGCGCCCTTGGGCCCGATTCCCTTGATGCCTTCGTTGAAGTCGGTCCCGACCAAGACCGCGACGTCGATCAGCTGTTCCCGTGTCACCCCAAGATGCGCGAGATTCTCCTCGAGATCGAGGATTTCCGGTGGAACGGCGCGCGAACGGCCTTGGCTCGGCAGGAATTCGGTCGAGCGAACCGCCAAGAAGCGGACCATGCGCGGGGCGCCGAAGAGCAGCGAATCGTAATCTTTCGATCCCGCGGCCCATACTGTACCCTGACGCGCGAGGAACGCGGCTTCCGCCTCCCCCTCGCTGGGCGCTTGGATCCACGGAATCCCGAGCAGTCCCAGGAGCACCTTGGCTTCCTCGACCATGGTCCTCGTGAGCCGCGAGGTCATGACGGCCTTGGCGAACGCGGTCGTCGAGTCTCCGGCGGCCGCGGCCTCCCGGTACTCCCGCTGTGCCTTCTCGCGGGCCTCCCGCCGTTTGCGGATCTCTTCCCGTTTCAGCTCGGGCGGCGGTCCGTCGAAGACGAAGACCGGCCGGATCTCGAACTCGCTGATGAGGCGCGTCGTTCGAAAGATCAAGCCGTTGAGATGCGACGTGATCCGACCATGGGAGTCCTGCAGAGGCGTGCCGTCTCGGGTCCGCATGATTGAGAGGAACTGGTACAGCTCCAGGTTCCCGTCGACGGCAAACGTCCGGCCCCGCAGGGATTCCAGAGTGGTCGGGTGGCGGACCGTGATCGGGGTCAGCTGGACTCCCACGGCCTAGGCCACCGTCCGCGTCATTCGTTAAACCTCCTCCTCACCGACTACGAAGCGGGCGTGGAGAAGGTCCACGCATCCCGATCTTCGATGATGGCCCCGAGGCGGGACAGGGCCTCTTCCTTCGGCAGGCTCAAGAAGAACTTGCCGACGTGCTTGCACAAGTCCTTTCGCCCGGCGAGCTTGCCCCAGTCCTCGCAATCGTGGAGGATCGTTTTCGTCGCCGGATCCATCTCGACCCGGTACTCCTTGATCCGCGCCAGGATCAGGTCTCCTTCGCGGGTCACCTCGACATCCTTTGAGTCGATTCGCTTTGCACGGTCCAAACGATTCGGGTCCATGAGGCGACCGAGGGCCGCATCGACCTGGGTGTCCTTCGGCACCTCGGCCCCAAAATCCTCGAGGGTCACCGATCGCAAACGGACGTCGGCGCGGATGGCCTGCTTGCGGAATCCTTCAATCCGTTGCAACGCGCGCGCCTGGTCCTGCGTTTGGACGCCGAGCATGCGGAGGATCTGGATGCAATTCTCCGGCGCGTAGCCGTGGAAATGGTTGTTGAAAAATCCGAAAACGGTCTGCGACTGCGAGGCAACTTGTTGAACCCGCGGGACCCAGCTCATCAATTCGTCCTCGGAATAGTGATAGTTGTACCAGGGATCGGAGCCGTGGCCGTGCCAACGGAGGTATGCGGTCGGGGACGTCACATGGAGGTCCGGCGGCAGCAGCGGCTCGTCCACAATGGTGTATGCGACCCCCGTGGACTGCAAGAGATCGAACGCCTCCATCGTCATCCAGGTCTTGTTCCGCGGTTCGAGGGCGAACGTGAAGTCTCGCGGCAGGACGTCCAAGAACCGGTGGATGATCGACTCGTCGAACCGCAGCCGCGGGGGCAGCTGGAGGAGCAGCGGGCCGAGCTTGCCCCGGTCGAGCAGCGGGCGCATCAAATCGCAGTACGAGAGCAGGTCTTTGTCCGCGCCGGCGGCGACGTCCAGGAGCCGATCGTGGGTCACGGTCTGCGGGACCTTGGCCGCGAAGACGAATTCGTCCGGGGTGAAACGGCCCCATCCCTGGACCATGCCGGGCGAGGGCGCCCGGTAGAAGGTCGAGTTGATCTCCGCGGTGTCGAACACCCGGGCGTAGGCGCGGAGCTTCGACTCGCTTGCGTTTCGGTAGAAGGGACCGATCCATTCCTGGTAGTCCCATCCGCTGCAGCCGAAACGGAAGCGGGCCATGGCCCCAACCGGAAGACGTCGGCGCTACATTACCGTTCACCTGGAGGCGCCGCCGGTTCACCGCCCTCCCCGATGCAGGCTTAAACGGCAGCCGAGCAATGGAAGGTCGATGGACGCCTTGGTCGGCGCCGGCGGGTGGGGATACTTCACCGGCGGCCTCGAGTCGTACGCCCGCGGCTTTCGGTTCGTGGAGGTGAATGCGTCGTTCTATCGCCCGGTACCGGAAACCTATGCCCGCCGGTGGCGCTCGCGGGTGCCGGCGGATTTCGTCTTCGCGCTTAAGGCCAGCCAGGTCGTCACGCACGCGGACCGACTTCACGCGACCGCGAGGGGCCGGACGGCCTTGGCCCACGACCTCCGGATCGCCGGGATCCTCCGTGCGCCGTTCGTCATCCTCGAAACCCCGGCGAGCCTTGGGTTCGAAAAGGAAGAGGTGTCCGGATTGCGAGAGCTCGCCGCGATGGTCCCCGGCGGAACCCGCCTGGGCCTGGAAGCCCGGGCCTTCCGTCGAGGGCCTCTCCCTCACGAGCTCGAACGGGCCATGGCCGATGGCCGAGTCCTGGACGTGGTCGATCTCTCGCAGACGAAACCCCGCCTCGCCGATTCCGACGTGTACACGCGGCTCTTCGGTCCTGGGCCTTCGAACGTGTATCAGTTCGATGACGCGGAAATGCGGGAGGTCGACCGGAGCTCCGGGGACGCGATCCGGACTGCGTTCACCTTCCACGGGGTCCGGATGTACCAGGACGCGGCTCGGTTCCTCACGTTCAAGAGGACCGGGGCCTTCCCCGCGGCGACCGACCGGCGTGGGCTCGCCTCGCTCGAGGAGGTCCTCGGACAGGATGCGCGATTTCCCGCCTCGAGGGACGAGCTCGTGAAAGACCAAGGTTGGAAGGTCTTCGACCTCGACGACAAGACCCGAGCCCACGCCGCGATGTTCCTTGAACGGCTGCCCGAGAAGGTCTATGCCGACCTCACCGAAGCGCTCTCGGATCTGAGAGCGGTCTCAATTGGCTTTGAGCCGACGCCGTAGGGTCACTCCGAACGCCCGCCGGAGGCATGGATAGGCACGAAAACGAGGCCTGGAGATTCTGTAGTAGCACTTACTACAATAAGGTTATTATGGAGCCGCGAAATGTCCCGGGAAAGCAAGAGGAAGATCAATGTCTCTCTGTGGAACGGACTACGCGAGCGGCGCCGTTCGAAACAT
>VBLT01000033.1 GCA_005878615.1 Methanobacteriota archaeon | reverse complement strand
CGAGACCGTGCCGCCCCCAGGAGTCGCGGCCGCCGCGGGAGCGGAGACCGCTGAGAAGACCAAGACCATTGCGGCAAGACCGCAAATCCAGTCGACGCCGAATCGCCCCCACCAGTGCCGAGGCTCACCTACCCGCGCGGACACGGAGCCACCGATCTACCGGTAACGTGCGTCGTATCGTGAAACGGGTCGTTTCTGAATGGTTACCTCATGCCCGACCGGTCGCCAATGATTTCCGGACCAACATCCTCAAGCGACGGATGCCAATGCGCCGTCTCCGTGCGACGTTCCCTTTCCACGGGCCTCGTCCTGCTGATCGTCACGGGCTCCCTCGCCCTTATCCTGCCCGCGACGCCCGCGGCAGCGTCCGGAGAGATCGCGCAATACATCACGGGGCTCGATTACCCCATCGCTCTCGGATTCGCCTCGGACGGCCGCATCTTCTACGCGGAACGAAACACCGGGAGCATTCGGATCATCCAAGGCGGAGTTCTGCTCCCCACACCCTTCTACACACTCACCAACACGAATACGGTGGGAGAGCGGGGACTCCTCGGCCTCGCCCTCGATCCGGGATTCCCGCTCACGCCCTACGTGTACGCCTACCAAACCTTTACCGATTCGATCAACAGCACGATCTACAATCGGATCGTCCGGATTACAGGGAATGGCAACACGGGGGTCGGGCACATCGTGATCCTGAGGATGCCGCCCCTCAGCGCGGCGACGAACCATAACGGCGGGGTCATCGCGTTCGGGCCCGACAACGAGCTGTACGCGGTCGTCGGCGAGAACGCCGACCCGGCGTTGGCCCAGGATCCGCTGAGCCCGCTGGGCAAGGTCCTCCGGATGAACACGGATGGGACGGCCCCCTCCGACAATCCGTATTTCGGGAACGCGACCTGGAATCCCCTCGTTTACACGTACGGACATCGGAACATGTTCGGCCTCGCCTTCCATCCGGTGACGCATCGGCCGTACGTCACGGAGAACGGGCCGAACTGCAACGACGAGATCAACCTCCTCCCGGATCTGGCCGGCGCGCGTCGGAACTTTGGATGGGGCCCCAACGCGAACTGCTCCGGCACGCCTCCGGCGCCGAACGACACGAACCAGGACGGGCCGAATCCCGTCCTACCGATCTGGTATTGGCGCACGACGATCTGCCCCACGAACGCGGCCATCTATGGAGGTCCGTACTTCCCCGCCTACCGCGGCGACCTCTTCATGGGCGACTGCAACACCAGGACCTTCCGCCGGCTTCACCTCGTGCCGCCGAACTACGACACGGTCGACTTGGACACGCCCGTCTGGATGGCCCCGGACATCATCCTGGACGTCGAGGTCGGGCCCGACGGAGCGATATGGATCACAACGCCCTCGACGATCTACCGTTATTGGGACTCCGGCAAGCCGCCGGTCCCCTCCTTCACCGCGACCCCGAATCCCGTGGTCGTCGGTGCCATGGTGACGTTCAACGCGACGGCCTCCTGTCGGGAGCTACAACGTCGTCCTGACCGTCACGGACAACGAGAGCTTCACGAATCGGACGAGCCAGACCGTGGTCGTGCAATCGGCTCCCCCAGGACCGCAACCGCCGATCGCCCGGTTCACGGTGACGCCAACGCCCGTCGATCGCGGGGCGGCCGTGACCTTCAACGCATCGAGCTCCGTCGATCCGGACGGCACGATCGTCTCCTACGCGTGGGATTTCGGGGATTCGTCGCCCGCGGGCAGCGGCGTCACGCAGACGCATGCGTACGCGTTGGCAGGAACTTACTCGGTCACTTTGAACGTCACCGACAATTCGAGTCTGTGGTCGAGGGTCACCCATCAGGTCGTCGTGAGGAACCGTGGGCCTCGGATCGATTCGAGCAACCCTTCGTCCGCTTCGCTGACGATCGGCGCAGGCTCAACTCAACGGTTCGCGGTCAACGCCTCGGACCCCGACGGCGATATCCTCACCTACACGTGGCGCGTGAACGGCGCCGTCGTCGGCGCGAATACGAACGCGTTCAACTTCTCTGGGACCCCGGGTGGCTACGTCGTGAATGTCACGGTCTCCGACGGCTCGCTCTCCGCCAGCCGCGAGTGGACCGTGACCGTCGGAACCGAGGTCGTAGGTCCCTCGCCCCTGTTCTCCGGCATATGGCCGTACGCAATTCTCCTGGTCATCATCTTGGTCGCAATCCTCCTCATCGCGTTGGCTCGTCGGCGGCGGAAGCCCGAGGAACCGCGTCCGCCGCAACCCTGAATTCGACCAAGGCGGACGCTCGACCGCAAGGGGATTTCCCCGTCACTTGAGAGATTCCCGCGATTCGGTCAGGAGTCGGCGAGGGCCGGGCCGACCAGGTCCCGCCCGAGCGGCTTCTTCGAGGAAGCGAAGGGGCTCGAAGGCGGCTTCCGGCGGCAACACCCCGCGGTCGCGGACCTTCCCATGGAGGATCCGGAGGGCGGCGACGGTGAGCGGGCCGACGGTGGACTCCCAGGGACCCGCCGGCCAACAAGAGTAGCGGATCTTGCGACGATCCTTCGTCCCACTCGCAGTGGCCATCATGCCGAAGTCGGATGGCGCTCCCACTTGGCCTTTCAGCCAACGGTCGGGATCGGCCGTGATTGCATCGAGGAGGGCCACCGTGGCCTTCGAAGGATCCGACCGACCGCCCGCGATTTCGCGCGCTCGCTCCCGGAGTAAATCATTCAGTTGGCGGGGCAAAAACGCCATGAGGACGGAGACAGACTTCAGGCCGCGGTTCCGTCGGGGAAGGGTGATCGGTTCCGTGCTTCCGATTGGGGTGGCGGTCACCATGGCGCCGCCGGGCAGGCGGACCTCCTGCGGATTCTCGAACGGATCCACGGCGACGAGGCGGCCTCCGCGGTAGGTCCGGACCCGGCCGGAGACCCAGGCCAGGACCTGCTGCCAGGACGCGTTGATGCGTCCCGTCCTCTTCATTTCCTCCGGATTGCCGAACAGCGCGGCTCGGTCGCGGCTCAGGTCCCACCACACGCAGAGCTGGAGGTCCGTGGCCTTGTCCAGCTGGTTGGCGGCATACTGCATCAGGAGGTTCGAGATGCCGGGGACGTGCCCGATTCCCGTCACGATCGAGACGTTCGCCTCTTTCGCCCTTGCGTCGAGGGAGAGCACTTTCTGGAGGGCCGGACCGTCCGCGGCGATGTCGCAGAGGTGGACGCCCGCGGCCACCGCGGCCTTCGCCACCGGAAGGGCGACGCGAAAGTCCGGCCCGGCGGTACTCACGATGAGATCGTATCCGCGCGCCACGGAGGCGAGGCGCTCCTCGTCGGTCGCGTCGAGTTCGAGGGCGCTGGCCTTGGATCCGATCTCGCCCGCGGTGCGCCGCGCAAGACCGAGGTCTCTCCCCGCGATGCAAATCTCGGAGACGATCTCGCGGCGGGCGAGGAGCTTCGACGAGACGCGTCCGATCCGGCCCGTCCCGCCGACCGCGAGGACCCTCGTGGTGCGCCCTCGAGGTGCATCGAGCCCGGGGGCGAAATAGCTTGACCCGCGGGATGCCCTGTCGCTCAGTCGATTCGCACGCGGGCGAAGCGCAGCAGGTCGGCGACCGTGAAGATGCCGTCTTCGCGGGCCCCGAATTCGCCCGCCTTCGGACGCCACATCGGGCGGACGCTCAGGTACGAGGACGGGTCGCCGCGGAGGAGTCCGATGAGGACCTCCGCGACGATGCGCCCGCCGACCGGGCCGAGTCGGCGCCCTTCGCTCAACACCTCGGCTTCCTTCAGGACGTAGAAGAAGAGGGGCGTACTCGCGCCGAAGGCGCGCAGGAGGGGTTCGGGGAGCGTCTTCATCTGCTGGGCGTGCAGGATGAGATCTTCCGGAAGTCCGAAGGTCCTCGCGATCGCCTGACCGGAGGGCAGCCCGAGGGCCTTCCCTCGCTTCAGGTCGCGCTCGGCGAGCGCGTGGATCTCCTTCGCGACCGCGTCCGGGAGGATGCTGATGCCGAACGCGAGCTTCGAGTCGATCTTCCGGCTCGGCTGCGGTTCGAGCTTGCTCCCGTCGAACTTGAAAAACCGGGCCCACTGGATCACGTGCCCCGCGGGGAGTTCCCGGAAGCCCCGCAAGTCCTCGGCGGGTGGCTTTGCGAAGATCGGGATGTTTTGCACCTGGTCGTTGAGCTCGTATTCCCCGCGGACCATGCTGTGCCCGAACCGGTACGCGCCGACGGAGAACTCGACGGGCATGAATGGGCGCTTCGTCCAGTGGAAGAACCGCGGGAGGATCGCGAGCGTCTTGACCGTCTTCGACTCCTTGGCGACCGGGACCTTGAATGCGACGGGATGGAGGATGTCCTCGATCACTTCGGGCCCGACGAGCCGCGCGAGGAAGTCGTGGATCACGGCCCATTGGTAATGCCAGCGGACGATCCGGCGTCCCTTGTCGAACCGCCGATCGGGCGGGAGGCTCGCGACCGAAGGCGTGTCGACGACCCGGTTGTGGAACTTCAGGACCCCCAGGGCGAGCCCGGAGACGATCAGGTTCTCGTCGTTGCGGGCGTCCCCGAGCAGGGCCCGCGCCTTCGCGTTCCGCGGGAGGTCGTCCTCGCCGGCCTTGTTGTGGCCAATCAGAAGATGGACGCCATCCTCATCGTACAGGAAAGGCTGGTCGTCCGGTCCGCGGCCGTAGACGGAGTCGAGGTCGAACCGAGGGGTGCGGAAGTCGACGAGCGCGTCCGGATCGTTGTCTCGCTCGAGCTGCGACGTCGGATCGAAGGTCAGGTCGTGGTCGACGAACTGCCCGAAGTAGGTAAAGCCTGCGGGGATGTCCGGGTTGTCGCCCGCCGTGTCCTCCTCTCCCGTCGGCTCGGGTTCGACCATCTGGCGGGCGAGCGCCTCGAGATCTTTGTCGTCCGGCAGGAGCGGCGGCAAGTTCCGAAACATGCGGCCGAAGCGGCCTTCAAAGGACGGCGATCGGGAGACGGCACTCAAGCCTCGAAGTTCGGAGCCATGGAAAGGTCGGGTCATGTTCTCGCCTGGTGCGCGGGCCGAGACCGTCTGCCTGGCTTAACGCTTTGTCCACCACCGCGACGAATTGATTATCACGGAACCGAGCGCGGGCGAACGTGAATCTGTTCGGGAACCTTCATCGTCGATCCGACGTTTCGAGCCCTCGCCTAGGAGACCTCCCTTGATCCGCTTGCAAATGGAGGATGTGTTCCCCCTGTACCTCGAAGGTCTGTGGGAGCTGCTGCATGCCCACATGGACGAAGGTCGGCTTCCTGAAATCCATCCGAGCGTCCTCCGGGGGCGATTGGTCCGCGAAGGGGGTACGGTCGAGTACATGGGTCGCACGTTCCCCCGGGAGAAGGTTGTGGAGCGGGCATACCGAATCGGAGGACGGTCGGTCAAGACGACGTGGAACTACCGGATCGAGCCGCCCGACCGGTACGCGTACGACGTCACGTTCCAGAATGGCTCGATTATCCGTTTCGACAATCGTTACGCCCCGGCCGCTGGAGGCACCCTCGTCAAGACGACGGTGGAAATCTCCTTGAAGCGGATCCCATCGTTCGTCGCACGTTGGGTCGTCAGGCGTTCGCTCGACCGATCGGATCGAGAGGACCTCGCCTACGCGAGACAGCAGACCGGGTCCTGAGCGAGGAGGGCCTACCAGGGGAGCCCGATCGACTTCGCGAGGAAGGCGTTCAGCGGGTCCATGGCCTCGCAAGCCTTCACGAACTCGTCCAGGAACTTCGGGTTCACGACCTCGTTGTCGCGGAAGCGATGGCCGGCGACGAAGTCCTTTCGGCGGAGGTCCTGGATCATCGGATGGTTCGGATCATATCCTGGCGGGGGTCGCTTGAAGGATTCCCCGCTGAGTTCGATCCTCGAGCGCAGGACTTTCTTCCAAGAGTCCGGCTCCTCGACGATTCGGTCGCGGATCTTCTTGAGGACGGGCGGGTCGGGATGCCAGACCCCGGAGTGGACGCCGCTCTCGCCGGATTCCAGGTGGAGGAAATAGCCGGGAGCCATGTGCTCCGGCGTCGTCGCCTGGTCGTGCCAGAAATGGATCCCCACATGGGTCTTGTACGGGCTCTTGTCCGGTGAGAAGCGGATGTCCCGGTAGATGCGGGAGATGGATCCTCCATAGGCCTTCGCTTCCCCGACGAGGTGAGGGCTGATCTTCTTCAATCGCGTCGACGCATCGCGGACGAAGCGCACCGCGGGTTCCTGGACGACCTCCTCGTATCGGGGCTTGTTCGCCTCGAACCATTCCTTGCGGTTGTTCTTCCCGAGGTCCCGGAAGAACTCGAAGAAGCCCGGCGCGAAATATCCGGATCGATTGGCCATTACGCTCATCCCCCTATGCGCGGTCCCCCGATCAGGGATCAGCGGTTGAACATTGGCGCGAACGGGCGGGCGTCGAAGACGGCCCGGATCGAGCCGATCTTGTCTCCGCGGACCCGGTACCATTCGCAGATGAATGCCGTGCCGGCGGGCGTGTTCGTCACCATGTCGTAGAGGATGCAGACGTCGTCCCCGTCAACGAACGTCCGGCGGGGCTCGACCCGTTCTACGATGTGGTGCAGCTTGCCGAGGGCCTCCAAGTACGGCTCCGGCCGCTGGAACGATTCAAACGGTCCGACGAACGACAAGTCGTCGTGGAGGTACGTTCGGGCTCCCGCCATGTCCCCTTTTCCAAGTGCCTTCTGGTACGCCATCACGATGTCCTTCGCTTTCGTCATCTACTCATGCACCTTCGGTAACGCCGGGGCATCCTGCCATGCCGCGAGGATCGGTCCGCCGGGGATCCGGAACCAGAAGAAGCTCCCCATCCCCGGGATGTCCACCCTCGGCAGGACGATCTCTCCGCCAGCCCGCACGATCTTCCGCGAGGCCCCGTCGAGGTCGTCCACGCGGACGTAGTTCATGCTGCCCGGGATCTCCTTGGCCTGCACCGGCCGGACGCCCCCGCGGCCGCCGCCGGGCGCCTCGAACGAGAGGTACTCGCCGAGCGGGAACTTCAGCGACTCGAAACGCCACGCGAAGACCTTCTCCAGGAACCGCCGGGTCGCCGCCGGATCCGTGCTCGACAGCTCGGAGAAGGCCATCGTCCCGTGATCCGTCCGAGCCGTCGACACTTTCCGTTTCGCCATCGTCGTCCCCGTCGCATCTCGCGGTGCAAAATCGATATCCATTGGATAGTATATATGGGTCCTAGGGGCCGGACGGATAGTGGCGCGATCTCGGGGTGGGGGCGGAACCCGCGGACCGCGGACGATCGCCCCGCTCCTGGCATATCAGGCGGACCCAATCCGCGAGAGCGTGAAGCGACTCGGTCGCAAGTGGACCCTGCTCATCCTGCGCGACATGGCCTTCCTGAAACTGGACCGATTCGGACAGATCCTCCGCAACAATCCCGGGCTGACCCCGCGGGTGCTCTCCCGCCGCCTCGATCAGATGGAGGAAGAAGGCCTCGTGGAACGCATCGAGCGACCGGATTCGGTCGTCTATCGTCTCACGGACCGGGGGGAGGACGCCGTGTTCATCCTCCTCGCTTTCCTCCGATACGGCATACGGCATCGACTGGCAAAGGCACCCTAGCCTCTCTCATTGGGCGGAGCTTTATGGCCCCTGGCGGCGTGACTGAACTTGCGGAGGGATGGACCGCGGGAATGGGAGTGTCTTGAAGGCGGGTTGGTCCCCGGCATGGGTCGCGATCGTCCTCGCCATCGCCCTCGCGGGCTTGCCGGCCGCCGCGGTCGTGCATCCCGCGGCGCAAGATGGTGGGACCGCGCTCGCATTCCCGTCGACGGTCCGCTCCTCGGCCCCGTCGGTCCTCGGTGCTTCGGGCAGTCGGGGACTCGTTCCATCCGAGGCGTCCCCGGTACCCGGTGTCGGCTGGGAAGCGTTGTCGCACGCCTCCAACGGCCTTTCTCCACCGGATGTGCAGGTCGCGGTCGGACCGGATCACATCGTCGAGGCCGTCAACTCCGCCCTCGGAATCTATACGAAGCTGGGGGCGTCCGTCACGAACACCAACCTGTCGACGTTGTTCTCCTCCGGTTCGGACCTGGTCGGGGATCCGCGGATCCTGTACGACGCCTTCGCGGGCCGCTGGTTCGTGAGCGCGGGCGACATCTCCCGCGGGCAGGTCCTCGTCGCCGTCTCGAAGACCGGGGACCCGGCCGGCAACTGGTCCACCTACCAGGTCCCGTCGGTGCCCACGAGCTCCTGCCTCGACCAGCCGGTCCTTGGCGTGGGCACGTGGAATCTGATCGTCTCAGTGAATGCGTTCTCCTCCTGTACGTCCCCGCCGTATACCTTCGAGGGCTCCCAGTATTGGGTCATGAACAAGACCGACCTGGTGGCCGGCGTCGCGAACCCGGCGACTTGGGCCTCGATCCGAAACACGGTCCAGTTCTCCGTCCATCCGGTCCGGATGGAGAGCCCGAGTCCGACCCAATACATGGTCTCCACCTTGTGGGATTCGGGCAGCCCTGTATCGGTGATCCTCCAATCGTTCGCGGTCACCGGATCGCCGCCGGGAAACGTCCAGGTGATGGCCTCCGACCACCAGATGGCGGCGACGGCGCAGTTGCCGCCCCCGGCCCCGCAGCGGGGGAGTTTCTACAACCTCGACACCGGCGACTTCCGGATCGCCGATGCCCTCTGGTCGCGAGGTCTCCTTTGGCTCGCCTTCAACGACCAGTGCCGGACGACGTTCTCTTGGACCGCGTGCGCGCGGCTCATCGAACTCGACACGGAAGCGAATGCGGTCCTCCAGGATTTCTGGGTCTCTTCGACCCTGCGCGACTATTTCTATCCCGCGCTCGCCCTCGATGGCTACGGGAACCTCGCCCTCATCGTCGGCGTTTCGTCCTCGAACGACTACCCGGGGCTCCTCGTGACCGGCCGGCTCCGCGACGATCCGCACGGCGAGTTCCAGCCGCCGGTCCCCGTGAAGGCCGGATCGGGCGCCGAGGAATCCTGGTGTTCCTCGTCCAACAACCGATGCCGCTACGGCGACTACTTCGGCGCGAGTCCCGACCCGACGGACCCGACACGGGTCTGGCTGGCCGGCCAGTTCGCCCGCGGATCCTTCGCGGGTTGGGGGACCTACCTTCTTCCCGTGCGCATCAAGGCGATGCTGACGGTCAACTACACGGTCGACTCCGGCGCGCCTCCCCCGAACGGACCGATCTTGCATTACATTCGAAACGGCATGGCCGTCGCGGCCCAGGTCGGTCCCGCCCACATGACGTTCCTCGCGGATCCGGGGACCTCGTGGCAGATCGATTCGAGTTTCATGAGCTCGTCGGGCGATGCGCGTTATCTGGTGCGGGCCGCGGACGACGAGAACTTGCACGGGGTCGCGAACCGATCCTTGGTCTTGTCGGTGGCCTATCAGCTCGAATATCCCGTATCCGTCGACGTGACCTCGGGCGGCTCCGTCGCCTACGCATCCAATTCGACGACGGGCACGATGGAGTCGGGGAAGAACGGCACGTTCTTCGTCTTCCCGGGCGACGTCGTGACGCTCACCGCCCGCCCGTCCTCCCTCCTGTATGTCTTCGCGGGCTGGTCGGGGGATTTGACCGGATCCGCGCCGTCACAATCCGTGACCGTGGGTGAATCGCAATCGATCGTCGCCCGCTTCGCACCGAATTGGGCTTTCATCGCCGCGATGGTGACGGTCGGCGCGATTGCGGCGGTGACGTGGGCCGTCTTCCTGCGTCGGCGGCGACGCAGGGCGAAGCCTGCGGCGGTCGAACCGAGCACGCCTCCTCCGCCTCCCCCGGAGGGTCCGCTTCCTTAGCGTGCCGTTCCTGGACAATCGGATTTCGAGCGAAAGAGCGGCGCTTACCGAGACGAAGCCTTCTCCGCCCTCGGCCGAAGGAATTCCACCGATTCGAAGATGCACTTAGGGTCGCCCATGCTCACGCACTTCGTCTCCTGGAACTCGATCTTCGTGCCGAGCGATCGGTTCGTCCAGCCCGCCACGAAGCCGGCGACGAATGGGCAGGCGGGTTTGTCCCTGCGTCCCTCCTGTCGCGCCGCGAGGCCGATCGCGGTCCCCTCCGGGAAGATCCAATGGACTTGGCCCGTCGCATCGTCATATTCGATTTCGCAGCGGCCCCATCCCGCGCCCGACAAGATTCCGCTTCCCGAGGACAGGAGCTGCGTCTTCCCGTCGTTCGCTGGCGCGTCGGTCAGGAGCCGCGCGCCGACGTCTGCACCGTTCCAGCCCGAGGTGTATCCGACGGTGTAGCTTTGCATCCGCGCGGGATAATGGCCGACGATGCCCTCGAGGACCCGCAGGAAGTCGTAGATCCGGCCGGCCCATATCAGCATCGTGGGGTACTCGGCGCCGCCCCAGTAGTTGACGCCCTGCTTGGGGTTGTGCGTCAGGAGGTCCTGCGACACGCGGTGAAACTGCACCTCGCTTTCCTTTTCCGAGACCGTGAACCGGTGTTTCATCGGGATTCCCTCGTTACAGCTCCTCGAGACGATCCTCGATCCGTCGGGCGACCTGAGTGACCTTCATCAGGGCCAGTCCGAGGTTCGCATCGTGCTCGAGCAGGCAGGTGAGGATCGCTTCCGGTCCCGCCTCCATCACGAGGAGGAGGCCGTCGACATACCGGACGATCGAATAGGTGAAGGGACCTTGGCGGAGATGGTCGCCGGTCGAGCGGGCA
>VBLT01000044.1 GCA_005878615.1 Methanobacteriota archaeon | reverse complement strand
GGCCAGGTGGGCCTGTGCGGCATCCGCGGCGTGCACGAAGGCAAACTCTGGCTCTACGTGTACGGACGGGTGATCACCGGGCACGTCGATCCGATCGAGAAGAAACCGGTGTCGCACTATCGGCCCGGATCGAAAATCTTCAGCATCGCGACGACCGGTTGTAATTGGCTTTGCCGCTACTGCTTCCTCCCTGAAACCCTCGTGGCGACACAGAGGGGTCATGAGTCGATTCAATCCCTATTCGAAGAGGGCCAACGAACAGCGAATCCGGAAGTTCGACTGTTGGGCTGGAATGCCGCCCTAACCCACAGAAATCGCTGGCGCACCATTGGAAAAGCATTCGAGCATCTCTACGCTGGCCGTGTTCTCGAGGTCCATGTTAAGGGCCTTCCTGTCCTGCGTTGCACACCGGATCACCGCCTGTTCATCCAATCCTCACGAGGACTAGAAGAGGTCCGCGCCGACCAACTCGGTCCGAATGACTTCGTCGCGATTCCTCGGAGCGCGATGACGATGCAACAGCCGCTCCTCGAACACGTTACAGCAAGTTCCGGAGACACCGGTAACCTGGCAATTCTCGCGTCCGATTCGCTCGAGATCGCTCAAGAGAGCGCCGAATACTTCCTGGTGCCGATCGAGGAAATCTCCGAAGAAACCTACATCGGCCCCGTCTACAACATCGAGGTTGAGGAAGACCATAGCTACACGGCGAACCTTCTTGCAGTGTCGAATTGCCAGAACGCGGACATTAGTCAACGACGCAAAGTCGAAGGCATCGAGGTCGAGCCGCAAGATGTCGTGCGGATGACCTTGGAGCAGGGCTGTCAAGGTCTCGCGTACACCTACAACCAACCGACAATCTTCATCGAATTCGCGCGGGACATCGGGATGCGGGCACGGAAGGCCGGACTGATCAACATCTTCGTCTCGAATGGGTACGACACGCCGGAGACCGTGGCGGAGATGCCCAAGTTCCTCGACTGTGTCACAGTGGACTTCAAGGGATCCGGCGAGACGAACTTCGTCCGGAAGTACATCAACATCCCGAACGCCGAGCCCATCTTCCAAACGCTCCTCGACACGCGGGACACGAAGAAGATCCACATCGAGATCACGGACCTGATCGTCCCGCAGGTCGGCGACGACCTCGGCGCCGCGAGGAAACTCTCCAAATGGGTGTACGACAACCTGGGGCCGGACACCCCGATCCACTTCCTGCGGTTCCACCCGGACTACAAGATGATGGAGTTCCCCTGGACGCCGGTCGAGACGCTGGAGAAGCATTGCGCCGTGGCGAAGGAAGAGGGCTTGAAGTACGTCTACATCGGCAACGTCTCCGGCCATCCCCTCGAGAACACGTACTGTCCGGGCTGCGGCGCGGTCGCGATCAAGCGGTACGGCTTCGACATCACCGGCTGGTACCTCGACAAGGACAACAAGTGCAAGAAGTGCGGGTACAAGCTCGCGATCTTCGGTCGGCTCGAGCGGACCGCGAAGGAGAATCGCTTCTACAGCGTCCTGTACCACCGCTAGCGGCGCTGGCGGCGGCGACTCCAAGCGATTGCAATGGACACGAGGACGATGATCGCCACGAGGAGCACGCCGGTGGGAGCTCCCCCATAAGGTCCGCCGGGGCTGAACATGTTTGTGTCAATCGTGATGGCAACCGATGACTCGGCGCGATTCCCTGCCGCATCGGTCGCCCGAATCACGACGGTATGCGCGCCGTCCGCCAGGTGCAACCTCGCCGTCGGCTCGGTGCCCAGCCGCGTCCAGCCCCCGCCGTCGACGGCAACCTCGAAGCGATCGACTCCGGAACCGGAGTCGGAGGCGGACCAGGTGAGGGTGACATCGTGGCTCGTGGAATGTCCGGGAGTTTGGACCGCCGCGAGCGCTGGTGGCGTTTCATCGACTCGAACCGTCAATGTCTGGGCGGGCTCCAGCCAACCGGCCTTGTCCGTCGCGGTGAACTGGATCGTGTGGACGCCGGAGCTCAAGGTGAACGGATCGCCGTACGGTCGCCAGGTCCCTGTGCCGACCCGGTAGGCCAGGACGTCGACACCGCTCGTGGCATCGGACGCCTGCAAGGAAACTACGACCGGGGTCCGATACCAACCATGGTCGCCCCTTTCTCCCGAAAGAACCGCGGTGGATTGCGGCGAGGTCGCGTCGACCGAGACCATGACCGTTCGACTCCCCGCCATGTTTCCGGCGGCATCGGAGGCGCGATAGCTCACCGTGTGCACTCCGTCCGTCAGAGACAAGGCCGATACATACTCGGCCCAACTCCCGCCATCGAGCCGAACCTCCAGCCTCGCCAAGCCGCTTCCCCCGTCCTCCGCCCTTAAGGACACGAGGACGTCGGAGACGTACCAGTCCTCCCGGCCCGGGATTCCGCTCCTCTCGAGGACGACGAGGGGCGGAGTGGAATCGATCGAAACGGCGGCGCCCCCGGTTTCGGAATTCCCCGCGCCATCGACCGCGGCATAGTCCACCCGGTGGATGCCTTCCCCGGCCACGACGAAGGAACCCGCGTAGGGAGACCAGGGCCCGTCGTCGAGCCGGTACGAGATGGAGACGCCACTCGTCGCGTCCTCCGCCCGGATCGCGACGGTGACCGGCCCGAGGTACCATCCGTTCTCACCCCGGGGACCGGAGAGTGTCACACCCGTCGCCGGCGCTACGGTATCCACGCCAAACGAAACCCGGGAGATCCCCTCCGGATTTCCAGCGACGTCGGTCGCGTACGACTCTACGACGTGCATCCCGTCGAGGACGTCGAAAGGCGCACCGTAGGCCTGCCAGACCCCGGAGTCGACCCGGTACGCGATCGAGGCGACGCCGCTGGTCGCGTCGGAGGCGTCGAACGAGACGGTCACCTCCGACCGGAACCAGTAGCCGTCCGAGGCGGACCCGGTGAGGATTGCCTGAGAGGTCGGCGGAACCGTGTCGATCGACGGAGAGACGGTCTCGACGGACTCGATGTTGCCCGCGAGGTCGACGGAGTAGAAGTCGACCGAGTGGACGCCGTCGCCTGCGACCGAGAAGGGGGCCGAGTAGTTCTGCCACGCGCCCTGATCCATCCGGTAGACGGTCGATGCGACCCCGCTGTTTTCGTCGGAGGCCACCAAGATGAGCGTCACGTTGGGACAGGTGAACCAGCCCGCGAGTCCCTCGCATCCCGCCAGGGTGGCACTCGTCCGCGGCGGTTGACCGTCCGGAGTTGCGGTCACCGGGGACGACAGCGGGCCTTCCCCATTCGCGTTCGTCGCGGAGACGCGGTACACGTAGGCGACTCCGTTCGTGACGTTTCCATCCACATACGAACGCACGTCGCCGAGGTCGGCGAGGGCCGACAGGTGGTCGACATCTGGGCCGCGGTAGACGCGGTAGGCGACGGGGGACGAGCCGTTGTCCGCGGGCGGATCCCACCGGAGGGAAACGGTCCCGTTCCCCGCCGTCGCTGTGAGGTTCTCGGGGGCGAGCGGCACCGGGGGACTGGTCTGGAGCGCCCACGTGTCGTTCCCGGGATTTCCGAGGCCTCCGCCGAACATGATCGTCCGCGCAGACTGCACGTCGTAGTCCATGCCTTGGAATGCATGGGTCGGCGGCGAGTGCGCGGTGCTCAGGACGGCCCACGAGTTGTTCGTAAAGTCGTAGGCCCACGTGACGTTGTCGCCGCCTTCCGCCCCGCCGAACAGGATGGAGCGATCGAGTCTCGCATCGTAGGCTAACCCCATTCCGAATCGAGGAGACGGCGCGGCCGGAGGGTTGCGGTTCGTCCAGGAGTTCGACTCGAAATCGTAGGCCCACGTGTCGTTGTACACGATTCCCGAACTCGAGTCGTAGCCGCCGAACAAAATGGTTCGGTCCGCGGCAGCATCGTAGACCATCCCTGGCGAACGCCGTCCCGGCGGCCGGACCTCGGAGGTCATGTTCGCCCACGAGTCCCAGTCGATGCTGTAGGCCCATGTCTCGCTGCTGTAGTCGCCCTCTGCCGTGAGCCCGCCGAACAGGATCGTCCGGTCGGATTGCGCGTCAAACGCCATCCCTTGCCTCGAACGGGCCGACGGATGCCGGGCAGGCTGAAGGTTCGTCCACGCGTTGGCCTGAAAATTGAACGCCCACGTCTGATTGGAGAGGGCACCGGCGACGCCGTCATAGCCGCCGAAGAGGATCATCCGCTCGGCCCAACGGTCATAGGCGGCGCGGTCGAGCCAACCGGCGGGCGGATGGACCGCGGGAGCCAAGTCGGTCCATGTGTTCGACTCGAAATCATAGGCCCAGGTCCGGTCGCTCCCCTGCGGACTCCCGTCGTAGCCGCCGAAGACGATTATCCGGTCGGCGCTGGAGTCGTAGACCATCGCCATGTTGACCGAGGCGGAGGGAGCGGTCCCCGGGTTCATGTTGGTCCAATCGGATCCGCCCATCGGGGAGGCGTGTCCGCGGGCGATGGGCGGAACCCCGGCGGAGACCGATGGCCCGGGAATGAGGAGCAGGAAGGCAAGGAATACGATGGTCGACGACCCGCGCAGGAGCGTCGCGATGGCCTCCCTCCGACGATGGGATGGGGTTCGAGCTATTTGTCCCCTTGGGAAGAGGCCCATTTCTCGAAGGGATTCCGCCTCTCCTCATGGCGATCGGGCCGGCCAGCATCACGTCGCGGGAACAACAGCTAAATAAAGAGGGGCACATCGGCCGGGCGATCGGGAGGGACCCGTGCCCGTCGCTGTCGAAGGACTCCGGAAGCTGCTTCAAGATTTCAACACGCGGAGCGGCGCGAAGATGTCCGCGATCGTTTCCCGGTCCGGGGTCCCCGTCGCCTGGGTCCTGCCGGACGAAGCCCAGGTCGACAACTTCGCGACGATGGCGGCGACCCTGCTCGGCGCGCTGGAAGTCATCTACGCGACGATGAAGGCGGCCACGCCCACCCACGTGACCGTGGAGTCGGAGGGCGGGATCCTCTCCGTCCGGGAGGTCACCGGCAAAATGTTTTTCGTCGCGATGGCGACGAGGCGCTCGCCCCAGCTGGTGAAGTCGATCGAGGAACTCCTGCTGAGGGCGAAGGGGTTCCTGACCTAGGCCGTTCGACGCCGGAGATGCGGGATCGCCTCGACGATCCGTCGACGGATCCGCTGGTAGACGTCCGAGCGGCGGCTCACATACTCGACCAGAAGGGCGAGGCCAATCCCGACGATCGCGCCTCCGAGGATGTCGGACGGCCAGTGCAGACCGAGGTAGACGCGGCTGAGCCCCGCCAGGACGGCCGCGACGCCCGCCGGGATGCCCACCTTCCAACGGAAGCGGACCGTCAGGAAGGCGGCGACCGCGAAGGCGCGAGACGCGTGGCCGCTCGGGAAGGCCGGATCGAACTCGGCGGAGCACTGGTAGCCCGCGAGGGTGCGGACGTTCGAGAGGGTGTCGCACGGTCGCGCGCGGCCCACGAGATACTTGATCGCCTCGGTGGCGAGGATCGTGATCCCGAGGACGAGGAGCACGTCGAAGGTGGCCTCGCGCAGGCCTTTCAACCAGAGCGGTACCGCGACGAGGAGGATCACGTAGACGCCGGTCAGGATCGTGAAGAAGACGAAGATTCGATCGAGGACCGGATCCGTCCCTGCGAGATTCAGGGCCCGGAAAATCGTCTCGTCGAGCCCGCCGGAGGCGAAGGTGACGAAGGCGTGCACGCGCCCCCGATGCCGATGCTCCCCATAAAGGGCCGCGAAGGGAGAAACCTCTTGGCCGCCGCGAGCATCGCCCTCCGCCTTGGACCGCGAGCGGGAGATCTATCATCGACTCCTCGGCCGTTACGGACCGCAGCATTGGTGGCCCGCGGAGACGCCGTTCGAGGTGATCGTCGGCGCGCTCCTCATGCACCAGACCGCCTGGCGGAACGTGGCCGAAGCGATCCGAAACCTGAAGGCGGCCGGCCTCCTCGACGCGCGAGCGCTCGCATCCGCTTCGATCCCCGTCATTCGGAAGCACGTGAAGGTCGCGGGCCTGTACCGGACGAAGCCCACGCGCCTGCGAAATTTCTGTCTCCACTTTCTCGCTCGCTCGGGAGGAGATTTGCGCGGATACTTCGATCGCCCGCTGGAGGCGGTGCGCGACGACCTGCTCTCGCAAGCAGGCGTGGGCCCGGAGACCGCCGATTCGATCCTCCTGTATGCGGGCGGCCATGCCGTCTTCCTGGTCGACGCGTACACGATCCGGATCGGACGGAGGGTCGGCCTCTTCGACTCCGACGATTACGACCAGGCGCAGCGGCATTTCGAGGCGCACGTGCCGCGAGACCTCGGCATGTTCCAGGAGTACCATGCGCTCCTCGTCGCCCATGCGAAAGCGCTGTGCCGCCCCGCGCCGCGGTGCGAGACGTGCCCGCTGCAGGATCTCTGTGACTTCGGCACCGCGCGAGTGCATGGTTAAGTAACGTCCGGCTGATACGGGTCGCGGGAGGAGGGAGTGCCCGGGGTCACCGTCGGCGAGCGCATTTTGGTCCATCTCTCCGGATTCCTCCGCCACGCGGACGCCTACGAGTGCCCGGTCGAAATGACGCAGGACGGGATCGCGACAGGCCTCGCCCTCAGTCGGGCCCATGTCGCGCTCGAGTTGAAACGCCTCAAGACCTCGGGCCGCGTCGGGGAGCGGATGGCCCACGTCGCCCACGCCCGGTCGCGGCGGAAGGTGTACGAGCTCACCCATACGGGCCAGGAGATCGCGCGCAAGATGCGGGATCACGCGCGCTCCCGCACGGTGCAGCTCAACGAGACCGGCGGCCTCCGCGAGGTCCCTGGCTCCGAGGCCATCGAGGCCCTGCGGCGCACCGGCCTTCGCGAATCCGACGCGGTCCAGCATGTCCTCGCCGCGGACGTGATTGAGGTCCCGCGGCCGGAGGGGCCGAAGGCGGCGCCCCCGGGTCGACCGTTCTTCGGTCGGGCCGACGAACAGGCCACCTTGCGCGCCTGGCTGGATTCCTCGTCCAACACGGTCGCGATGGTCATCGGCGTCGCGGGCATCGGCAAGTCGACCCTCGTCGCCCGCGTCCTCGAAGGCGAGCGCCGCCCGACCTTCGCCCGACGCGTGTATGCGCATGACGATCCCCACGGCCTCCTGAGTTCCTTCGCCGACTTCCTCGCTCGGCAGGGCCGTCGGCGGCTGAAGGCCGTGATCACCCGGCCCGCGTACGATCCGGTCGAGGCGATCGCCGTCCTGCGGAGCGACCTGTCCGGATGCATCGTCGCAATCGACGACCTGCACACGTGTCCCGCGGCCGATGGGCTGTTGCGGCCCCTCGTGGAGGACCCCGTCCCCGCGAAGATCCTCGTCGCGTCGCGGGTCCATCCGGGCTTCTACGAACGCTCCGACGTGCTCCGCGGCCGGGTCGTCGAGATGACGCTCGCCGGACTCGATGAAGCCGCCTCGGAGGAACTGCTCCGCTCCCGCGGGGCCCCGATCGAAGCCGATGCCCTCCATCGGGTCGTCGCGTCCACCCACGGCCACCCGTTCGCCCTCGAGCTCTTCGCCGCGAGCGGGCTCGACGCGGGGACCGTCGAGACGGAACGGTACGTCCTCGAGACGGTCCTCGACGGCCTCGACGATTCGTCCGAGGAGCTGCTGCGCACCTTCGCGGTCCTGCGGAGACCGGCCCGCTCGCCGGAGGCCCTCGGCGCGACCTTGTCCCAACTGCGGCGCCTCGTCCGGCGCGCCCTCCTGCACCACCGGGACGACGGATACCTGATCCACGATCTGGTGAAGGAGTTCTTCCTGCGGCGACTTGGAGAGGCCGCGCGCCGGGAGGCCCATGGCCGGGCGGCGGAGTATTGGCTCTTCCGATCCGACGGATTGGAGGAGGCCTACCATCGGATCGAGGCGGGCGATCTCGAGACGGCGAAGGCCCGCCTGACAGAGATCGGCCCGGCGCTCGCGGAGAGTGCGCGTGCCGGAGACCTCGAGGCGGCGTTGCTGCGCGTCCCGCGGACGGCCCGGCTCGAAGGGATCTTGGCCGAGGCCGCGGCATTCCTAGGCAAGTTCGACGAAGCGCGTGCCGCCCTCGAGAGGATCGGCGCTTCGGGGGGCGAGATGGAGCGCTTGCGGGCCCGCATCCATCTGGGCCGGATCCAGAACCGCCTGGGAGCGTACAAGGAAGCCCGCGGCGTGCTGGAGGCGGCCGTCCAGGAAGCCGCCCGCCTGAACTCTCCCGAGATCGAGGGCGAGGCCCTGCGAGCTCTCGGGGGCGTCGAGCGGAAGCTCGGGGACCTCGAATCCGCGATCGGCCATCTCGTCCGGGCGGGGGACGTGCTCCCGCACGGCTCGCGGGAACGGGTCCGCACCTTGACAGACCTCGGGGCGGTCCTGATCGCGCGCGGCGACTTCGCCGGGGCCAAGGCCCGGCTCCTGGAGGCGGCCGCAACGGTCCGGCGGGCGACGAGGGACGAGGCGGCGATTCAGATCAATCTGGGCATCGTCATGAGCAAGGAAGGCGACCCGCGGACGGCGGCCGCCACGTTCGCGCGATCCGCGGAAATGGCCCTCGCGACCGGTGAGATCCGGTTCGCGGCCTACGCCTTGGCGAACGCCGTCGAGAACCTCCTCCGCATGGAGGCGGTCGACGAGGCCGCTTCGAGCGCAGAACACGCCCTCGCCCTCGCGAACACGATCGGCGATCCGGTGGCCCTGTCGCAAGCGCGGGCGAACCTGGGCCTGGTGTTCGCGAAGCGCGGCGAATGGGCGAAGGCGGAGGAGCATCTCCTCGGATCCGTCGAGATCATCAACCGCCTCGACAATCCGTACTCGCTCGCGACCCGCTACGAGGATCTCGCCCGCCTGTACGACGCGCAGGGCCGCGGCGGTGACGCGGCCTCCTGGCGATCTCGGGCCGAGGGACTCCACGCCCGCCTCCAGGGCCCCTCGAAGGGGACGGCCGGCCCCTGAGCCCATCGCGAAATCGAACAACCATCCGTGGCTGTCCGACATTCGGCCGACATGATTAAGTAGCCCAGGCCAGATGCGCGTCGGTCCGCGGATCTCGCGCGGACGCCAAGGATGGGATTCATGTCGAACGTCCAGCTCAGGAGGCCGCTCCTCGTCCTCTTGGCGATGCTCGTCGGCCTTGTCTTGATCGTGCCCGTGGTTCGGGCAGGCATCGCGATCGGGCCCGAGGCGATGACCGTGACCGTCGCGCTGGACAAGGCCGCGTACCTGAGCGGCGATACCGCGAAGGCGAATGCGATCGTCTACCGCACCCCGGTTCCCGCGAATTATACGTATACATGGACGGTCCGGGACACGTTCTTCCGCGTGCTGAACACGACCGCGGGTGGGGCGACGTACTCCTACCCGATCCCCCTCAACTACACCGGTCGGATCACCGTCGACGCCCGGGTCGATGACGGACAGGGCTCCATCGTCACCGGCCGACAGACCGCGTCGGTCGTCCTGGCCGTGATGGCCCTTCGCCTCGACCGCGGGGAGTACAACCCCGGCGAGACGATCACCGCGTCGTATTCGGTCGCGTCGCATGTGATCCAGCGGCCGACGTACGACTACGAGGTCGACGACACCGCGACGATCGTCCTCAGCGGCACGACGAACCAGACCTCCTTCTCATTCGCGACGCCGAACCCGGCGAGCCGGTTGTATGCCTTCCATGTGACCGCCCGGGAAGGCGCCAACAGCACGTCCGCGAGTGTCTCGATCAACCAGGCGAGCGGGGTGTTCCTCGGCGTGTCGTTCGACAAGTCCTCCTACGTTCCGGGCGAGATCATCCACGCCCACCTGTCCGTGACCCCGAAAGGCGCGACCGCCTTGCCGATTCAGTTCTCCTGGACCCTCTCCCTCGGTCTCGCCTTCGCCGGCGCGCCGACCGCCTCCGCGATCACGACGATGCCGGAGACGGACCTCTACTTGCAGGTCCCGCAAGGCCTCGGGACGGGAGACCTCCTGATCGTCGCGACGGAGTCGAGCACCGGGACCTTCCAGTACCAGACGGTCCACATCGGGACCGCGAGCTCCGGCCTCTCCGCCGAGATCGGCGGGGTCCCAATCTACGCGGTCGTCCTCGGCCTCCTGTTCCTCCTGCTGCTCGTCGCGGTCCTCGGGCTGTGGCGGCGCACCGGTGGCGGGAGCCTCTTTGGACCGAGGGCCGCGCGGCCCCCGCCCGGGCCCGGCCCGGTCCAGGCCCCGGCGTCCGCTCCGATGTCGATCGCGTGCCGGCGCTGCGGGAAGCCGGTCGAGATCACGACGAGCAAGCGGCCGATCGAGGTCATGTGCCCGTCGTGCGGCGAGACGCAGGTCGTCACGTAGAGGGCAAGGTTCTTACTCGCCGGCCCCATCGGGCCCGCCTCCAAAGGCGGAAACGATGACCGACAAAGACGATCTCCTGGCTGCAGTGCAGAAAGACGAGGCCGAAAAAGTCCGGACGATCCTCGACCGGAATCCCCTCATCCTCCGGATGCGCACGCCGAACGGGACCCTCGTCCTCACCGCGATCTATAACGGGGCCGCCGCTTCGCTCCGCCTCCTCCTGGAGCGCACGCCGGAAGACGCGCTCGGGATTCACGAGGCGGCCGCGACAGGCAACGCCCGCCGGCTGAAGACGATCCTGGGACAGTCCCGCACGCGGGTCAACGCGGCGAACCCGGAAGGCTTCACGCCCCTCGGCCTGGCCGGATTCTTCGGGCACCTGGACGCGGCCAAGGTCCTCCTGGAGAACGGCGCGGACGTCAACGCGACGTCGCCGAGCCGTTTCGCGAACACGGCACTCGACGCGGCGGTCGCCGGCAACCGCACGGACGTGGTCAAGGTCCTGCTCGCGGCGCACGGAAATCCGAACGTGCGCAGCGAGGGCAATGCGACGCCGCTCCACAAGGCGGCGCAGCATGGGAACCTGGCGATCGTCGAGATGTTGGTCGCGGCGGGCGCGGACGTGAACGCGGTCCGGGACGGCGGCATCAAACCGATCGACGATGCGGAGAAGGAAGGCCACGCCACGGTCGTCTCATTCCTTCGCGACCGGTCGACGCGGGCCTAGTGCGGTTTGATGAACATCCAGCGGTGGCCCTCAGGATCCTCGGCGCGGTAAAGGCGGCCGGCGGGGTTGTCCCGCGGCTCCGAGAGGATCACCGCTCCCGCGGCCTTCGCCCGCGCGAAATGGGCGTCGACGTCCTCGACTTCGACTTGGATGCCGTCGACGACCCAGGGCACGGCGGACCATTTCCTCGAGGCCGCGCAGGTTTCGCGGTGGTGCCTCGGACTCTGGTAGTCCCGCGTCGGCGTGGCGACGAAAATCGGCGCGTTCTCGAATTCCAATTCCGCATGGCTGACCCGGCCGTCCGACTCCGTGTATCGTTGGCCCCGTTCCCGGAACCCGAACGCGCGGCCCAGCCAATCGATGGCGACGGCCGCATCTTCGTAGGCAATCATCGGCACGATCCGATGCGACGTTTCGCGCGGCTTCTCTCCCATGGACGTCCCGGCATCGAAGCTCTGGCGGCTACTTAACGGCTCCGCGGAGGCGGAAGAATCGCAGCCGGATGCTCCCGATTTTTCAGAGATGCGCGAAGACCTCGCGGATCCGGCCCAGTCCCTCGGCGATCGTCTCGCGCGACGCCGCGTACGAGATTCGGAGGTGTCCCTCACCGGCTTCCCCGAACGCGCTTCCAGGTGTCACCGCGACCGACGCCTCCTTCAGGATCCGTTCGCTAAGGGTCGCACTGTCGACTTTGGCATCGTACCGCGGGAAGACGTAGAAGGCGCCTGTCGGCCGGTGCGTCGAGAGGCCCTCGACCGTCGCGAGTTCCTTGAGGACCAGGTCGCGCCGCGCGCGGAACTCCTTGACCATCGCCTGGAGCGGCGCGGTCGGCCCGCGGAGGGCCGCGACACCTGCCTTCTGGGCGAACGCGGTCGCGCAGGTGATCGTGTGCTCCTGCACTTTCGAGATCTCCTTGAACAGCGGCGACGGAGCGACGAGCCATCCGAGGCGCCAGCCCGTCATCGAGTAGGTCTTCGAGAAACCGTGGACGGTCACGGTCCGATCGAACATGCCGTCCAGGGACGCAGGCGAGACGTGCTCTCCTTCGTACAAGATCTTCTCGTAGATCTCATCGCTCACCAAGATGAGGTCGTGGTCCTTCACCAGGTCCGCGAGGGCCTTGATCTCGTCCCGAGCATAGACGGAGCCCGCGGGATTGGAGGGCGAATTGATCATCAGGAGGCGCGTCCGCGGCGTGATCGCCTCGGAGACGGCGTCCGGGGTGGGAACGAACCCCTCCTCGTCCGCGGCGCGCAAGGGGACCGGCCGCGCTCCCGCGAGGGTGACCATGGGCGCGTACGAGACCCAGCCCGGGTCCGGGATGATCGCCTCGTCCCCGGAGTCGAGCAGGGCCATGCAGGTCATGAACAACGTGTGCTTCGTCGGTGCGACGAGGACGTTTTCGGGCTTCGCGGGAATCCGATTTTCCTTCTGGGACTTCTCCGCGATCGCCTCGCGCAGTTCTCGAATGCCCGAGGCGGGCGTATACTTCGTGAAGCCTTCGTCGAGGGCCCTCTTCGCGGCGTCGATGATGTGCGCCGGCGTGGGGAAGTCGGGCTCTCCGATCGCGAGCGAGAGGATCTTTTCGCCGCGGGCCTTCAGGTCCGTGATGAGGTCGCTGATGCGGACCGTCGCGGATGGTTCGATCGAGAGGACGCGCTTCGCGAAACGGGCGGTCATGGAGGCAGGCAAGACGGGACGATAGAAAAGGTCAGCGCACCGCCCATGCTAGCCGGACACGATACCACCGAGGAGTCGGACGTCCCGAATCAACGATGCCCGAAGTAGGCCCGGACTTCGGCCTTGCTCACGTGGTCGATCCGCGCAAACCCGACCCGCTCGAATTGCACGACGTCGTCGACCTTGAGAGCCGCGACGAGAGGCTCCCCGAGCCCGCGGACTTCTCGAGGCTCGGGGGATTCCGTCACGTCCGGCAACACGAGGTGCACGTTCACCCCGTGCATCACCCACTGAATCTTCGGGATGTCCTTGTTCTCCATGGAGACGAACTTGGCGCGCTTGTCTAGGACCACGTTGCAGAAGTCCTTCAGCCGCACTTCCTTGCCGCGAAACTTTGCGAAGTCGTCCTCCGCAACATGGACCTTTGGGCCGGCCGCAATCTCCCTCACGCCACGCCCCGGAAAATCCGGATGGAGCGGCGCCTTCACGCGCTCGATCGGCGGCAGGCCGGAAATCTCGACCGAGACCGGATCCGGGACGAAGAAGTACCGGTTCGCGTCCTTGTCGATCATCTTCCGGTTCTCCGCGTACAAGGCTTCCGCGGGCACCTCGATGTCGTTCAGGCTGAGGCCGAAGGAGAGGACGAACTCCCGCAGGGCCGCGGGGCGGATCCCGCGGCGCCGAAGGGATTGAAGGGACCACGTCCGGGGATCGTCGATCCCCGTCAGCCGGCCCGCCGCAATCTCCCGACGGTATCGGGACTTTGATAGCTCCACGTCCTTGAACCGCAGAATCCCGAAGTGGACGAACTCGGGGCGCGCCCGAATCCCGAGGACGTCCCAGATCCACGTCTCCATCTGGTCCTCCATGACGAGATCCTTCCCGCGGAGGACGTGCGTGATGCCGAGCAGCGCATCGTCGACGGCCCAAGAGAACTCCAGCATGGGCCACACGCGGTAACGGTCGCCGACCCGCGGATGGTCGCGCTCCGCGATCCGAAAGAGCACGCGGTCCCGGAAGGCAGGGTTCGGGTGGGCCATGTCGGTCTTCAGGCGGACCACCGCCTCGCCCTCACCGTACTCGCCCGCGAGCATCGCCTTCCACATCGCGATCGTCTCGTCGACATCCTGGGTGCGGTGGACGCAGGCGTGCTTCGCCTCGCGGTTCTTGCGGAGGGTCTCCGAGTCGCACTCGCACACGTAGGCCTCTCCGGTCGCGAGCAGCTTCTCCGCCCATTCGTAGTGCAGGGGGATCCGGTCGCTCTTGTAGAGCACCTCGCGGTACTCGACCCCAGCCCAGTCGAGGCCCTCCTTCACCTGGTCGTAGGCCTCTGGCAGGATCGGCTTGTCCTCCGATCCGATCGTGTCGTCGAAGACGAGGAGCAGGCGGCCGCGGTACTTCTTGGCGTACGCATCGTTCAGGACGAAGGCCCGCGCGTTCCCGATGTGCAACGGTCCGCTCGGGTACGGGGCGAGCCGGAGGACCACCTGTCCCTCGACGGCCTTCGGAAGGGGCGGGAGTTCCTTCGGTCCCGTGGATGGAGTCGGCTTTTCGAGTAGCTCTGGGGCGATCGAAGCGAGCTCGGCCCGCTGCGCCTCCGGGGACAGGCGATTGACCTCGGCGACCACGCGCTCCACTTGAGCCGTGGCCTCGCGCGCCCGCGATCGGAGGCCTGCATCCTCCGCCAGCAGATGTCCGAGGACGGCCTTCGCATCCGCCTTCCCTCCATGCAGGACGGCATTTTGCAAGGCGAATTTGCGCGCGGATTCGAGGCCCACGCGCGTCCGAACCGGGGCCGCATATTAAGACTTCTGGGGACGCGACCAATTCGCGAGGCACCGCATTCGGTGAGGTATCATGAACACAACCGATGCGCGATAGTAATATTCTCCCGAGGAGACATCCAGGTCCGTGGGCCGGGCGTGGTGGGCGCCGCCCCGAGGCGGGCGACGCGGAGGGTGGATCTTCGCCCTCGGGATCGGATTCTTCCTGATGGCAGCGGCCGGGATCGCGGGCGCGACCCCTCCAATCGTGTCGCAGGTCGCACCCGATCTGGGGCTCGCCAATCCCTCGGTGAGCCCGATGCCGCCGTACGAGGGGGATGTCGTCCACGTCACGGTGACGATCGCGAACGTCGGCGACGTCGCGGCCTTCACCGCATCGGTGGAGCTGATCGATTCGCGTCCGAACGGAGATGTCATCTCGATCGGGCGGTCGTCGATTCCCAATCCGCTCGGTCCCCTTCAGTCCGCCGTACTCGAGGCGCCTCCCTTCTTCGCGGTCGGAATCGGAGAGCACACGCTGACGCTCCGAGTGATCGACGTCACGCCCGCGGAATCGAACGCGAGCCATGATGTGCTCTCGCTCTGGATGCAGGTCCTGCCCGCGAAAACGTCCCCACCGCCGCCATCGTCTTCCGATGGCCTCCGGGCGGAAGCCCTCGAGGCTCTCGGGGTCGGGGCGGTCCTCGGGTTCCTCTTCGTCGTCGCCGCGATCGGAATCGCCATCGCCCTCGTCGCTCGAAGGCGCCCCACGGAACTCGAGCCTCCTCCCCCGGAGCCATCCGACGAATCGCCGCCGCCCCTCTGGCCCCCGTGAGGTCCCGACCGCCGAACGCGTCACAACCTTTCTATCCGAACCTCCGATACCGCGCCGGGATTCCCATGGCCATCCGAACGTGGCTCGACCGGTTCGGCCGAGACGTGGTCCGCATCGATGGACCGGTGAAGCGAGATCTCGACGCGACCCGGCACTTCCTCGTGAATCCGAACCGACCTGTGTTCCTCCCGGGCCTCGAGGGCGGTCCCGCCGCCGCGAACCTGTGGTCCACGAGGGATCGCGTCGCGACGGCCCTCGGCATCCCGCCGAACCAGCTCCTCTCGAAGCTGATGGATGCGCAGGCCCATCCGACGGACACGCACCTCGTCGATCGCGCCGATTTCCAGGCCCAGTCGACGACCGACGTCGACCTGACGGCGTTGCCGATCCCGAAACTCTTCCCAAAGGATGCCGGCCGCTACGTCACCGCGGGCGTCTGGGTGGCGGAGCGGGGAGGCGTGCGGAACCTCTCCTTCCACCGAATCCAGGTCCTCGACCGGAATCGAGGGGCCTGCCGGATCGTGCCGCGCCATCTGCGGCACATGTACAACGAGGCGATCGCCGCCGGAGAAGAACTGAAGGTCGCAATCTGCGTCGGCCTGGATCCGTGGAATCTCCTCGCAGGCGGGACCTCCGTTGAGTACGGCGTCGACGAGAGCCGAATCGCGTCCGCCCTCACCCAATCGTGCCTCGGCCGGCCCGTCGACACGGTGCGCGCGCGGAACGGGATCACGATCCCGGCGGAAGCGGACTATGTCCTCGAAGGCCGGTTGACCGGAGAGACGCACGACGAAGGCCCCTTCGTCGATGCCGTCCGTACGTACGACCGCGTCCGGAAGGAACCGGTGCTGGTCGTCGAGCGCATCTCGCAGCGCAAGGACGCCGTGTTCCACATCATCGTCGGCGGCCTCGACGAGCATTTCCTGTTCATGGGGATGCCGCGAGAACCCGTGATCTTCCAGGCCGTCTCCCGCGCGGTCCCCCACGTCGGCGCGGTCCGTTTGACGGAGGGAGGATGCGCCTGGCTCCACGGGGTCGTCTCGATCCGCAAGCAGCATCAGGGCGACGGGAAGAACGCGATCATGGCCGCCTTCGGGGCCCACACGTCGATGAAGCGTGTCGTGATCGTGGACGAAGACATCAACGTGTTCGACGACCGCGATGTCGAATGGGCCATCGCGACTCGGTTCCAGGCGGACCGCGGACTCGTCGTGCTGCATGACGTCCGCGGCTCTTCAATCGATCCGAGCGGACGAGACGGCTTCACCTCGAAGATGGGCATCGATGCGACGAAGCCCCTCGGGGCGGACCCGGCGATGTTCGACAAGGCGACGCTGTAGTCGAAACCACGGCAATCGCGATTGAGAATTCCTGGAGAACGTTCATTAGAGGGTAGGGTCTCGGCGCGCGCGATGCGCGGGATCGCGATCTTTCTCGCGATCGTCCTTGCGGTCCCTCCGACCCTCGCGCTGATCCACTTTGCCCCCATCGAGCGTTGGGAGACTCCTCCCGGCGCCGGGCCTCAGTTGACGCCGCCGAACCCCGCAGCGGGAGGCTGGCCGCCCTACCTCCGGCGGAGTCCAACCGCGCCGTCCCCCACCCCGACCCAGACGACCGGCGTCGCGCGCATCCTTGTCTTGCTCATCCAATTCTCCGATACCGCCGCGAATCCGTCGCACGACGGTGCGTACTTCGACAGCCGCCTGAATTCCACCGGAGGCTCGGTGCGTTCCGTCCGTTCGTATTACCAGGAGGTCTCCCGCGGCGCGCTGACGCTCAATGCGACCATCATCTCCACCTGGTTCACGAGCGCGCACCCGATGTCGTACTACGGCGCGGACAGCTCGACCGGCGTGGACGACGCGAACGGTCCGATCTATCGGCTCGTCGTCGAGGCCGTGCGGCTCGCGGATCCAAGCGTCAACTTCGCCTCGTTCGACACGAACGGGGACGGCGTCGTCGACCACCTGATGGTCGTCCATGCGGGGGCCGGTCAGGAGTCGAACCCAGGCCAGAAGGATCTGATCTGGTCCCACCGATGGGCGGTCCTGGATGCGGATCCGACGACGCCGGGGTCGCAGTCCCTGACGGCGGATGGCGTGCAAATCTACGGATACACCATGGAGAGCGAGGACTTCGTCGTCGGCACGGCGACCCATGAGTTCGGACACGACCTCGGGCTTCCGGACCTCTACGACACGGACGGCTCGTCCCATGGCGCGGGCATCTGGGACCCCATGGCCGAGGGCTCGTGGAACGGGAATCCCGCGGGCTCGAGCCCCGCCCACATGAGCGCGTGGTCGCTGATGCGGCTCGGATGGGTCACACCAACCGATGTGACGACGTCCCTGGTCGGCACCTCGATCGATGCGGTCGAGACGTCCGGCAAGGTGTTCCGTCTGAGCATCCCAGGGAGCATCCAGGAATACTTCCTCATCGAAAACCGACAACCGCTCGGCTTCGATGCCGGGCTTCCCGGCAGCGGG
>VBLT01000032.1 GCA_005878615.1 Methanobacteriota archaeon | reverse complement strand
CGACGGAAGGTCGGTCCCTTCGGACCCGATGGCGCACGGCCACTCGGACGGCCTCCAAAGCGGTCTTGCCGCAGACACCGCAGGACGACGTCATGTAGAAATGTCGCGAGAGACGGTCCGCGTCGAACTTCACGGTGGGCCGTAAGACCACGCTGACGATGTTGTACTCCTGTGCGATCGCGGTGTCAGTGCAATACTCGATCCGCACGATGTCCCGGGGTCGGGCCACGATGCTCTCCGTGAACAGGAACCCTGCCGCGAGCTCGAAGTCGTTTCCCGGGGTCCGCATCGTCACAGAAAGGGACGTCGTCTCCGCGTGGCCGCGGGTGCCGCTCTCAATCCGGATCTCCATCGGTTCCTCGGTGGCAAGGCGATCCTCCTCTGCGTGAGGGCGATTCCCCCGGACCTTCCACACGTTGGCATCCGTTAACGGCCCCGGACGTTTCATGCGTTCACCGCGGCGGGCCGGACGGCCTCGATTCGGACGAGGGCGTTGTAGTCGGGCATCTCGCAGGCCGGGTCGAGGACGCCGCGGCGAATCAGGACGTTTCCCTCCGGCCAGTAGATCTGCACGTTCCTCGGTCGGATGGGGGCGAAGCGAACGGTCCCCTGGTACGATCCGAGATCGTTGGAGACCGCGACCGAGTCCCCTTCTTGCATGTGCAAGACCGACGCGTCTTGTTCGCTCAAGAGGACATCGTGCCGCGCGGCCCCGAGCAGCGGATCGACTTCCCCCTGGATCATCGAGTTGAACTGTTTTCCTCGCCGGGTGCTCAGGAGGAATTGTCCCTCCGGGATGTCGAGGTCCGGAGGTCGGACGACCGAGAAGCGGGCCTTTCCATCGGGGGTCGGGAAAAGGCCGCCCTCACAGAGGCGGGGGCCGCCGTATTGGAAGACGTCTCCTTTCTCTCGGAGATTCTGGATGCCCTCGTACGTCGGGATCGCCGTGGCAATCTCCTTCCGAATCGCCGCACCGTCGTCGAAGTGGATGAACTTCGCCGCGTCCGGCCGGACTCGCTCTGCGAGTTGCATGAAGATCTCCCATTCCGCACGGGCCTCGCCGATTCGCCGGCCGGGGATCTCGGGAGAGAAGTACACGCGCCTCTCGGTCGATGTCTCGGTTCCCCCGCCCCGTTGCTCGTACCGGGTCTGGGCGGGAAACAGGAGGACGGCGTACGCGGGATCGACGAGCATCGCGGAGGAGAGCACGATGTCTTGGTGGATCCGGAGCGGCACGCGGCCAAGGGCCTCCCGGACATACTCCGGCTCCGGCAGCGTCTCGAGGAAGTTGCCTCCCGCCATGTAGAGGACGTCGAGGCCTCCCGCATGGGCCGCATCGATCATGCCGACGGCGGTCATCCCGTGCCCAGTCGGAGGGCGGAATCCCCAGAGGCGCTCGAACCGCGCGGCATGCTCCTCGCCCACCGGAAACCCGAGGGCGTATTCTTTCGGGGTCGCGCCCATCTCGGAGCCGCCCTGGACCCCGCTGTGTCCGCGGATCGGCATGAGGCCGCACTTCGGGCGCCCTACGATCCCGCCCGCGAGGCCGAGGTTCACGATCGCGCGGACGTTGTCGACCCCGAAGCGGTGGTGCGTGATCCCCATGCTCCACACGAAGACGGCGCTCTCGGCTCGGACATACATGTCCGCGAAGTCGAACATCGCTTGCCGTCGCAGGCCGGACTGCAGCTCCAGCTCCTCCCACGACTGTTTCTCGAGGGCGGCCCGCAGGGCCCCGAACCCCGTCGTGTGATCCGCGACGAACGTGTCGTGGATCCAGCTCTTCTCGATCATGTGCTTCAGGACGCCGTTGATGAATGCGATGTCTCCGCCGGTGTGGATCGGGAAGAAGGCGTCCGCGAAGCGCGTCCCGAACAGGGCGCTTTCGGGGACCGAGGGGACCCAATACCGTTCGAGGCCGGGCTCCCGCATCGGATTCACGACCGCGATCTTCGTGCCCTGCTTTTTCGCGTAATACAAGTACTTCGTCGTCACCGGCTGATTGTTCGGCACATCGGAACCGAAGAACACGATGAGGTCGCTGCCGATCCAATCCGTGTAGGAACAGGTCGAGGCGGCGACCCCGATGGTCTCCTTGAGGCCCGTCGTGCTCGGGGAATGACAGGGCCGGCTCGAGTTGTCGATATGGTTCGTGCCGAGGAACCGCGCCGCTTTGCTCGCGACGTAGTACGATTCGTTCGTCATGCCGCGGGAGGTCACGAAGAAGGCGAGCCGATCAGGCGTCGTGGCACGGATCCGCCGGGCCGCGATCCCGAGGGCCTCGTCCCAGCTGATACGGTGGAAACCGCGATCTCCCCGACGGCGCAACATCGGGTACGGGAGGCGCCCCAGGGCCCGTAGGCCCTTCGACGAAAGAGATCGGAGCGGCTCGACGTCCTCCAAGATCTGGGTGTCAAGGGGCCCCATCGTGTTGAGGGGCAGGAGGTTCAGGCGGACCGTGCAGAGATGGATCCCCTTCATCGTGAAGTCTCTCATGCCCGTGGTGCCGAGGGCGCACCCGTCGCACACGCCGTCCCGAAGGATGCGCCAAGTGAACAGGGGATTCCGTTTGTTCTCCCATGCGGTGCGCATGACCTCCCAGTAGTTGTGGGGCTTCGTAAATCCCAGGCCGAAGGGGATGGGGCTTACGTGCTCGGTGGGCATCGGTCACCGCCTCGGCGCCACCTTTCTCCGGAACCCGAGACGGCTTATCTTTCCTTCCCCGCCCTTTTCAACTCGGTGCGCGTTCCCGGATTCGTGAGGTCGGCGCTAATCCTGGCGGGCGGTCGGTCCCGACGATTTGGTGGGCCCAAGGCGCTCGTCGAGATCGAGGGGCGAGCGAGCATCCTCCGCGTCGCCGACGCGGTGGCGCCGTTGGTCGCCGAGACGATTGTCTCGATCGAGGGACCGAAGTCGGAACGGGGAATCCGCTCCCTCCTCCCGAACGCCACTTTCGTCCACGACGCGCGGCAGAATCGCGGTCCGATCGAGGGGCTCCGACAAGGATTCCGGGTCGCCCGTGGCGAGACTGTCCTGGTCGCACCCTGCGACGCTCCGTTCCTTCGGACCGAGCTGTATTCACTCCTGCTTGATAACCTCGGAGACCACGAGGTCGCCGCTCCGAAATTGGAGGTGATCGATCCTGTCCGCGCCGTGTATCGACGGAAGGCGGCCTTGAAAGTCCTCGATGGCTCCGAGAGCATTCGCTCGCCATCGGCGCTCATCGACCGTCTTCAAGGTGTCTTCCTCCCGCCGGACGAACTACGAAAGGCAGACCCGGAGCTCTCGTCGTTCTTGGACGTGAATACTCGCCCGGAACTCGAAGCGGCCGAGAGGAAAATGGGAATCGCGACCAAGTCTCGAGGCAAGTCCTGAACAGAAGTTCGTGGCTTCGGAGGCCTGACGAGTCGGTCACGTCAGCTTGACGTTCCGCGTGATCGGAGCGACGGTCTCGACGTACCCCTTTGGCTCCGTGTTCACGAGGATGTCCCGCAGGAGTTTCGTCCGCTCCTTCTCCGGGACGCCATCCAGGAATTTCCGCTTCTTGCTGGTTTTCTCCCACTCTCGGAACTCTTCCTGCTTCGAGACGTACAAGGACTTAACCGTGTTCTGCACGAACTGCGTCCCGCCCACGCCGACCTTGTCCGCGTCGTAGTCCCGCTGAACGAACTCGATGAAGAACCATTCGTCGTCGAAGAGTTCGCGGGTGAAGGACTGCAGGAGCGGGCCGAACGAGTCCTTGTCTTTGTAGATCGGCGTCAGGAATTCCGCGCCCTTGGACTCCAGATACGATTTGAGCTTCTCGATGTCCGTCGTCCGCAGAGCGAGGTGCTGCATGTACGTCTGCGCGTCCTTCTGCGGTTTTCCCGCGAAACCGTAGGCGAAGGGCGCCTGGGCGTGGGACACCTCTTCGGGGGCGCTTAGGCCGAGGACGACCGCGAGCCGCTCTCCTGTCAGGGGACTGAGGCACGCAAAGGTCGCCATCGCGGTCTTCGCTTCGCCGACCCGTTCGGTCTCGTAGACAGGCGAGTATCCGCTGTTCAGGAGGAAGTCGCGGAGCGCTCGGTAGGTGTTCAGGTCCCGGCAGAGGACCGTCTTGTGGTCCACCTTGAGTTTCAGGTAAGCGGGGAGGGCCGCCATGGAGTCACCGGCTGAGAAGGGGAATGGGACGGAATAACCCTTTCGTGGCACGGCCTCGCACGGAACCGTCGCGGCAAGTCTCCGGGTGGCCGT
>VBLT01000031.1 GCA_005878615.1 Methanobacteriota archaeon | reverse complement strand
CATTCCGATCTTTCCCGCGGTCACCTGGATGTCCCGGGCAGAGAAGTCATTGAAGATCGTCACGCCGAAGAGGTGGCCGGGAGCCTTCGTGACGTCGATCTCGCGGCCGCCCTTGCCGAGGACGAAACCGATCTCGGCCTCGTAGTCCATCTTCGGAGAGAGGATCAGCCGCGGGCTCTTCCCATCGAACGTCTCGAAGCGCATCGGTGGGACCTCGTCTCCCGTGCCGACAATGTTCAGAT
>VBLT01000030.1 GCA_005878615.1 Methanobacteriota archaeon | reverse complement strand
GCGTCGCACCCAGATTGGCCGGACGAAGACGGGCCTGCTCCTGTTGCTGATCGGCACCCTCATTCGTTGGATCCCATACTTTCTCGCCGGGCTCCTCGGCGGTCTCCTGCTCCTGATTGGCGCCATTTTCGTGATCCTCGGGCGGAAGGCGTTCGGTTCGACCCATGCCCGCAACGTGATGATCGCGCTCGCTTTGTTCATCGTCGGCATCATCGGCGCGGTCGCTCTCGGCGTCCTCTTCGCGATTTCGCTCATTGGATCCATCGGAGGCCAAGACCCGAGGACGATCGCGACCGCTTTCGGGAATGCCCTAAACAGTCTCCTGCTCGGCCTCGTCATCCTCACCGCGATTGCGGGTATCGCATCGGTCCTATTCACGTACGACCTGCAGAAGCAGCCGGGCAAGATTCTCCTGTGGGCCGCTTACGTTGCGAACCTTGCGATCACGATTGCGGTCTGGGCGATTATCAGCCCGGCGATTCAAAAGGCGATCAACGATGCGGTGGCGACGGGAACCTACAATCCCGCTCCGCTGCAAGCCCTTCAGAGCCAGCAGAACTCCCTGGCCCTGCTGAGTGTGATTCCCAGCGTGCTGTTTGCCGCGGCGACGTATCTCGCCTGGGCTCGGGTGAACCGCGGGGAGATCCCCCCGGCCACAACGCCTCCCGGGATGTCGGCCGCGGCCGCACCGATGCCGCCGCGATAGGACCGAACGATGTGGCAGGCGCGCCCCTGCCGCCCCTTCACTTTTTCTTCGAAATCACGTGGGAGACGAAGAACTTCTCGCCGTCATGGTGGAGCGCGAGCGCGTTCTTGTCGTGGTTCATCCAGCGCATCTTGACGCACCGCAGGCGCAGCTGGACCTCCGTCTCGCCGACCTCGACCTGGCGCAGGTGCAAGATGCCGTCGGCGAGGAAGTCCTCCCCCCACTGGGCGAGCCGGTTCGAACCGAAGGGGGTCTCGGCGATCAGGAAAGTCGTCAGGCCGAGCTCCTTGAGGGATCCGAGGAAGTGGAACATCTCGCGCCGAGGGGTCTTCAGGTCCGAGAGGGCGTAGAGGGCCTCGAGGCTGTCGATCGCGAGGACCTGGTAGCCGCTCGAGGCGACCGCCTCTTTGACGATCTCCGTGAGGATCGTGAACCAGTCCTTCGTCGACTCCGCGCGGTGCAACCCGCGGCGGAGCTGGCCCATGTCGAGCACGTACACGGTGGACTCGTGGAGGACGCCCATCCCCATGCGGGCGGCGCCCGCCTTGAGGCTGTCCATGTCCTGCTCGAGGCTGATGTACAGGGACTTGACGCCGTGCGCCCGGCCGTTCTCCTGCATCATCCAGAGGATCAGGGACGTCTTCATCGTCCCCGGCGTCCCGGCGATGAGGACGGTGCTCCCCTTCGGGATGCCCCCGCCGAGCACGCGATCCAGACCGTCGACATACGTCTGGAGAAGAGGAACCTCAGGGACCACGACGTCCATACGCAGCATCCGAGCGACGAAATCCTCGTTATAAAGCGATGCTGACTCCGTTATCGAGGGAGATATTCTTATTCTCCGTCCGGCGGAAGGAACCGGGACGGAATGGTTTTTGTAGCCCCTGCTTGTTGACGAGGCCCGAGAAGGGATGGCCAAGCAGGATGACGCCGCCCTCAAGCTGCTCCGTTGGGAGCTCGAGGGGCACGGGGAGGCCGTCCTCGCGGCGATGCTCCGCCATCCGGACAAGAGCTTGGCCGATGCCGTCGAGATGATCGAACAGGAGATCAAGGCCCTGTCTCCGAAAGACCCGATGTCGGAACTGCCGATGCCCTCGGTGCCGCGCGGCCGCGCCTCGTCGGAGCTGGACGCGCTCGGCCAGGAGTTCCAGACGTTCCGCCATCTGCTCCAGCCGCGGGAGGCGAAGGAGATCGAGGCGACCCTCAAGGACCTCGCCCGCACCCGGGACCGGGAGGCGATGGTGGCCCTCCGCCGCCGCCTGCGCGCGCTGTCCCTCGAGGCCGCGTTCTGGTCCGAGCTCGCGTCGGGCCACAAGGAATCGAACGCGATCGCCCTCGTCATCTCCCGGAAGGGAAAGGAGGTCCTCGCGAAGGCTGGCGAGACCGCGTACCTCGACGACCCTTCCGTGACGGCGCTGATCCAGAAGGAGTCGGAGCGCAAGGCCAAATCGACCTTCGTGATGCACCTCCCGGTCGGCCGCCTCGTCGTGATGACGGGCGCGGACGCCTCCATCGCGGCCCTGTTCCGCCGGGCGCCGGGCAAGGACGTCGTCTCGGTCCTCACAAAGACGGTCGAGGCGATCGAGGAATACCCGGCGGCCGCGACGAAGACCTTCGGGAACGAGAAGCTCGCGGGCAAATATGCGGAGGCGCTCCTGAAGCTCCTCCAGAAGACGTCCCTCTGACCTACTCCGAGATCGCGCGGGTGATCTGGAACTTCCCGTTGTTCCGGATCAGGGCGTAGTAGCCGTGCTCATGCCGCGTGCGGCGCATCTTCACGCAGCGCATCCGTAGCTGGACGTCCGTCTCGCCCTTCTCGAAGTGCCGCAGCACGAGGATCCCGTCCGTGAGGAACTCTTCGCCGAAGGACGAGATCCGGCCGCCGTCCGCGGCGGAGACCTCCGAGATCAGGAACGCCGTCGCGCCGAGGGACTTCAGGAAACCGAAGAAATGGAACAGGTCGCGGCGCGGGTGGTCGAAGTGGCTCAGGCTGTACAGGGCCGCCAGGCTGTCGATGGCCACGAGGTCGAAGCCATTCACCCGGACGCGCTGGTCGATGTACTTCCGCAGGACGTCCAACCAGTTCTTCGACAACTCCTCGTCGCGATGCTCGAGGCGGATCTTGCCGATGTCGAGAATGTACAGCTCCATCGCATCGAGGCCCGTCATGCCCAGCTCCGTCATCGACGCTCGGAGGTCCTCCTGGCTCTCCTCGAGGGAGATGTACAGGGCCTTCGATCCCGCCTTGACGTTCTCGTAGAGGATCGAGAAAGTTAGCGCGGTCTTCATCGTGCCGGGCGTGCCGGCGACGAGGACGATGGACCCGCGCGGGATGCCCCCGCCGAGGGCCTCGTCGAAGCCTTCGACGTGGGTCTTGAGTCGGTCCATGGAGGTCCCCGCGAACGAGCCGGGACGCGCTATAAAGGAATGCCGCGGAGATTATCAGATGCGAAATCGGGGGCCCTGAGACGGATTCGCGGACCCCACCAGAAGGTTCATCGGGACCTGAAACCTACCTCTGAACAGAGGTAGAAAGGAGGGCTTGAATGCGGGTCGGTTGTGGCCTTCGCGTGCGTCGGATCGACGGGAACGAGTACCTGTACTTCTGGCACTACGAGCGGGAGGCGGGCCGGAGCGCGCGCCGGGAAGACTACGTCGGCCCGGCCCGGGATGCCAATTCCCGACCGGACGCTGCGCGGAAGCTGCTCGCCTACCACCGGCGGCTCCAGCAGGACCTCGGCGCGCGGATCGCCCGACTTGAGCGAATCGCCTGAAACGCTCGTACGTCTGCTAGAAGAAACGGACAAGGAGCACGAGGCCGAGGAGGATGGCAAGGAGGACCATACCGGTTAGGAGGGTCTTCCGCCATAGGGAGGGAACTCTGCCGCGGCGCAACTCTTCTACATACTCCGCCCGAAATTGCTTTCTGCGTGAGCAGTGTGTCTGAGGGAGATTTCCCCCACATCTGCAAATGGATGCCTGATCCGGTTATTAACGCCTTTCGGCGGCATCCCAATCCGTGGTAAAACTCTACCTCTGAACAGAGGTAGAACGAGCGACCTCGATTTCTGCTGTCACCGTGGCATTACCTATATCCGCAAGTCTCCCGTTCGATAGCCCGGTGGCCCTCGAGGCGATCCCCCAGGCCTTCTGGTTCTTCCTCCCCGCCTTCCTCGCGAACCCGATGGCGGTCGTCTTCGGCGGAGGTACGCCGATCGACTTCGGCCGCAAGCTCGCCGGTGGGGAGCGGATCTTCGGGGACGGCAAGACGTGGCGTGGCCTGGTTGGTGGGACCTTGTCCGGTGCGGTCCTCGGCCTTCTCCTCTCGTTGCCGTTCAACGTCACCGCACCAGAATCGTCGTGGTCCTTTGGGTCGCCCGCGATGGCCTTCGGCGCCTCGGCAGTCTTGGCCCTCGGCGCACTCCTCGGAGACCTCGCGGGCGCCTTCGTGAAGCGGCGGATGCACCTCCCGCGCGGGGCGAAGGCCACCGGGCTCGACCAATTTGACTTCGTGATTGGCGCTTTGTTCCTCAGTCTCGCGGTCCCCTCGTGGTCCCTCCCGCGATTCTTCTCCGGCGACGCGCTCCTCGGCCTCCTCGCCATCATCGTTATTACGCCCGCGCTGCATCGGGCCGTGAACTTGATCGGCTATCGGATGGGGAAGAAGCATGAGCCCTGGTGAGGTCGACCCGGCGCGGTTCATCGCCGCGCTCAAGGCGGCCGGGGCCCTGCAATTCGGGACCTTCACGCTCGCCTCGGGCCGGACCTCTCCGTATTACGTGGATATCAAGAAGGCCGTGACCCGGCCGGACCTGCTGCGGACGATCGCGGAAGGCATGGCCCCGTACGCGCGGGACGTCGACCGCATCGCAGGCGTCGAGCTCGGCGCGGTCCCGATCGCGGCGGCCATCAGTTTGGTCAGCGGCAAGCCCTACGTCATGGTCCGCAAGTCCGCAAAGGAGCATGGGACGAAGCACGAGTTCGAAGGCGACCTGAATCGCGGCGACCGCGTCCTGTTCGTCGAAGACGTCGTGACGACCGGCGGGACGCTGCGGGCCGCGATCGAACGGATGCGCGGCCACGGGGCCCTCATCGAGGATTGCGTGTGCGTCGTCGACCGCGAGGAGGGAGGCCGAATGCTCCTCGCCGAGATTACCGTGCGCCTCCACGCCTTGCTGTCCGCGAAGGATCTCCTCGAGGCCGCGTGAGCCTCCCGTCGGTCCGGGACACTTTCGCCCATCTCTCCCCCAAAACGATTCATACATCTCCCCTGGCGTTGCGTGACGATGGATCCGATCGCCCTTACGCCTCCGCCCCGGCCCGCCGTGTCACAGGCGCTCACGGTCTCCCAGCTCGCCCGCTTGATCCGGGAGACGGTCCGCGCGAATCCCGTCCTCGGCCGCATCCTCGTGCGGGGCGAGGTGAGCAACCTGCAGGCCGCGCCGGCGGGCCATCGCTTCTTCACCCTCAAAGACTCCGGCGCCCAGATCGACTGCATCCTGTTCCGCGAGGACGCGGAGCTCCTCGGGTTCGAGCTCGAGGACGGCATGGATATGGTCGTGTCGGGCGACGTCGACCTGTTCCCGCGGAAGGGGAACGTGGAGCTGGTCGTCCGCGCGGCCACCCCGGCCGG
>VBLT01000029.1 GCA_005878615.1 Methanobacteriota archaeon | reverse complement strand
GGAGACGGCATGAACGACCCGTGGCATCGGCAGCCGAGGTGAAACGCCGCCACGAGTCGCGCCTCATGAAGATGCGCGGGGTCGTCGGCGTGGGCATTGGCCAGAAGGACGGCAAGGAAATCATCCGCATCTACGTGGAGAAGGAGAGTCCGAGGATCCTCGCGGATCTCCCGCAGGCGCTCGACAGCGTCCCCGTCGAAATCGTGGTCGCGGGCACCTTCAAGGCCCTCTGAGGAGGCCCCGTCGATGACGAGCACGGAGGACGCGAAGGCCATCTGCGAATGCCAGCTGTTGGGCCTCGAGCGCGAAGGCATGGAGGCCACCTCGAATCCGAACGTCGTCGGGGTCGGGATCGGCCGAAAGACCGTCCGAGGTGTCGCCACCAAGGACATCGCCCTCAAAGTGTACGTGAAGCAAAAGATCCACCCGCTCCTCGTGCGGGACGAGCAGGTCATCCCCGACGAAATCGAAGGCGTTCCGACCGACGTCGAGGAGGCGGGCGAGTTCTCGATCTGGCGTCCGATCCCGCCGATCTATCAACGGAAGGTGCGGCCCGCGATGGGCGGCATTTCGATCGGTCATTACGCGATCACCGCGGGCACCCTCGCGTGCCTGGTGCGCGATGCTGGCGAGACGTTCATCCTATCGAACAACCACGTCCTGGCAAACGAGAACCGGGGCGCGGAGGGCGACCCGATTCTCCAGCCGGGTCGGTTCGATGGAGGCAAGACCGATCGAGATGTGATCGGTCGCCTCGACACCTTCGTCGCGGTGGATCCGGCGGGGACGAACCTCGTGGACGGCGCCCTCGCGAAGCCGTTCGATGAGCGGGACGTGACCCCGGACATCATCGGCATCGGCCGACTCCGGGGGACGAAGGAGGCGGTCCTCGACGAGAAGGTCATGAAGAGCGGGCGCACGACCCGGAAGACGGAGGGGACCGTCATGGACGTGAGCGCGACCTTGCGAGTGGGCTACCAGACCGGATCGTACGTCTTCACGGACCAGATGATCATCAAGGGAGAGCGCGGGGCCTTCAGCGCCGGCGGGGACAGCGGCAGCACGATCGTCGCCTATGATGGGAACGCGGTCGGCCTGCTGTTCGCCGGTTCTCCGTTCTTCACGATCGCGAACAAGATGTCGCACGTGGAAAAGGCCCTCGACGTCCAGATCGTATGAGGGAGATAGACTCCGCGCGTCTAAGGCTTGGACGCCTTCGAGACCTCGGCCCATTTTGACAAGGTCGCCTGCGGCGCCGCATGCTCTTGGAGGTTCGACAGCCGCACGCCGATGAGCCGCACCTTCCGGCCGGGGACCATCACCTCCCGGAGCAGCGTCTGACTGAGGATGAGCATCGGATCGAGGTCTGAGGTGTGGATCTTCAGGCTTCGCGCGCGGGTGTGCGTCTCGAAGTTCGAGTATCGGGCCTTCAACGTGACGGTGCGGTAGGCGAACTTCTCGTGACGCAGCTGCTCGTGGAGCGATTTGACCAACGCCTCTAGCTCCGGCCAAACGTCCTCGTAGGAGGCGAGGTCCTTCTCGAACGTCGTCTCCGTGCTGATCGACTCGGGAGGGCCGCTCGGCTCGATGACCTCGCTCGTGTCAGTGCCCATCGCCACGTCGTGGATGTATTCCCCGAAGGCCCCGAACAGTTCCACGAGGTCCTGGCGGTTGAACCGCTGCAGGTCTCCAATCGTCTCGAGGCCGAGCTCCTTCAGCCGATCCCCGGTCTTTGGTCCGACGCCGAGGATCTTTCGGACGGAGAAGGGCTCGAGGAACTCGACGATGTGGTCGGGCTCGACGACGGTCAGTCCGTCCGGCTTCTCGAAATCCGATGCGATCTTCGCCGCGGCCTTCGTCGGCGCGATCCCGATCGAACAGGTGAGTCGCTGCTCCTTCCGGACGGCGGCCTTAATCTCCCCCGCCAGGTCCCGTGCGCGGGCATAGCTTCCGCCGCACCGCTGCGTCACATCGAGGTACCCCTCCTCGATCCCTGTTGGCTGGAGATGGTCTGCGAATCCCCGGAGGAGTTCCATGATCTCGCTGCTCGCGCGGCCGTAGAATTCGAAATGCGGCGGGACGAAGACCACCTGAGGGCAGCGCCGCAACGCTTCGACCGCGGACATCGCGGACCGGATGCCGAACTTGCGCGCTTCGTAGCTCGCGGTCAGCACGACGCCCCGCGGATGCTCGCGCGGATCCGGGCCCACGACGACCGGCTTTCCCGCGAGTTCCGGGTTCTCGCGGATCTCGACCGCCGCATAGAAGGCGTCCATGTCCACGTGAAGCAGGACGCGGGGACCCGCTGGTGGTGCCGCCATCGGAGTCCTCAGTCCCGCGGGACGGCTAAAAAGCTTCGCCGGGACGTGAGCGAAACGGTCGGTCAAAAGCCGAAGAACCCGCGGGCGGCGTCCGTGAGGAAGCCGAGGAAGAACGCCGCGAGGACGGCGGTCAACATGACGATCGCGAGGGCGATGAACACCCCGGCCTCGATCGGTCGAGGGACCGTCTCCTTCTGGGCGCCCTCCTCCGGGTCCAAGATGTACATGTACCAGATGACCCGCGCGTAGTAGTACAAGGACAGCGCGCTGTTCAGGACGCCGGAAATTGCGAGGGCGAGGAACCACTGGTTGAACGACGCCGCATTGACCGCGCTGGAGAACAGGACGAATTTGGAGAAGAAGCCGCCGAGGGGAGGGATGCCCGCGAGGCTGAGCAAAAACACGGTCATCGAGAACGCCAGGAAGGGCATCCGGCGGCCGAGGCCCTTGTAAGCCTCCATGTCATCCGCGATCCCGCGGGATTCCGTCCCCGCGACAACGAGGAAGGCCCCCGCCTTCATCGCGGCGTAGACGAACACGTGGAGCATCCCGCCGACGAGGCCATAGATCGCGACGGTCGAGGCCCGATCGCCCGGCGCCGTCGACTGCACCGCGACCGCGCCCACCGGGATGGCGATGAGGATGTACCCGGCCTGGGCAATGCTCGAGTAGGCGAGCATCCGTTTCACGGATCGCTGGGGGATCGCGACGATGTTCCCGACCGTCTGGGTGGCGATGCCGAGGACCGCGAGGGCCGCGATCCAGTCGACCTGGACGTTCAGGAGCCCGATCAGGAAGACGCGGAACAGGGCGACGATCCCGACGTTCTTCGACGCCGCGGTCAGGAGGACGCTGATCGTCGTCGGAGAGCCCTGGTACACGTCCGGGGCCCACATGTGGAAGGGGACGACGGCGACCTTGAACCCGAAGCCGGCGATCAAGAAGACCAGGGCGATGATCAGCGGCGGCTCGATCTCCGGGTGTCCCGCGAGCGTGAGCCCGGGCGGACCGCGGAGGAGGATCAGGTCCGTCGTGGTGCCGATCGACGACGTGCCCGCAATCCCGTAGATCAGCGAGATCCCGAACAGGACGATGCCGGAGCTCACGGCGCCGATGATGAAGAACTTCGCCGAGGCCTCGGTCGCCTGGCGGTCCTTCTTGCGGTAGGCGACCAGGGCAAAGGTGCTGAGGCTGGAGGTCTCGAAGGCGAGGAACAGGACGAAGAGGTCCGTCGCCGCGGCCGTGAACATCATCCCGACAACGGCGAGGAGCATCAGCGCGTAGTATTCCCCCTGGTGCGGCTCCTCCGCGCGGATGAAGCCGCGGGAGGCGATGATGACGAGCAGGGCCACGAGCTGGAACATGAGCTGGAAAAACAGCGCGAACGCGTCGACGTTCATCTTCAGTTCGAGGGTGAAGTTGCCGCGGGTGCCGATCGGGGACGGCCACAACGAGAGGTGCAGGGCGTTCGTGATCCCGAGGCCCATCATGTCGATCGTGATGAACGACGCGAGGCCGGTCCCGACGAGGGCGACGGCCCACAAGGCCTCCGGGCGCTTGCGCCACGCGAACCCGAGGACCGCAGACGCGAGGGCGGTCACGACGAGGATCGTCTCCGGGAGGAACACCGTGTAGTCGGACAGGTCAGAGCCCTCCGAGGATCCCCTGGGACCACGTCGACAGGAAGTCGAGCAGGACGATCGGCACGATGCCGAAGACCGCGAAGGCGAGCGTCAGGACGGCGAGCGGGGCCACCTCGAAACGATGGAGGTCCGGCATCGTTTCCCACTTGGGATTCAGGGGCCCGAAGATCGCGCGCTGCATTGCCCAGATGTAGTACGCGGCCGTGAAGACGACCGTGAGGATCGGCACGAACACGAGGAGACCGAAGGCCGCGTAGACCCCGACGAAGACGCTGAACTCCGCGACGAACCCGACGAGGCCGGGGAGCCCGAGGGAGGCGAGAAACGAGACCATCATGAACGTGGCGAACCGCGGGGCCTTCTTCGCGATCCCGCCGAGGTCCGAGATGTTCCGCGTGCCGATCTTGTGGCCGAGCGATCCCGCGACCATGAAGAGCGCCGCCGACACGAGGCCGTGGGCGAACATCTGGAAGATCGCCCCCGAGAAGCCGAGGACCGCCCCGCGGCCGTACCCACCCCCGGCGCTGAAGCCGTACACGCCCGCGGCAATTCCGAGGGTCACGAAACCCATGTGGCTCACGCTGGAGAAGGCGACGAGCCGCTTCAGATCGTCCTGCGCGATGCAGACGAGGGCCCCGTATAGGATCGAGATGATGCCGACGAGGGCGAGGAGCCAGTACAGGTCGACCGCCGCGGTCGGGAGCATCTGGACGTTGAAACGGATGAGCCCGTATCCGCCGAGCTTCAGGAGGACGCCCGCGAGGATCACGGAGCCGCCGGTCGGCGCCTCCACGTGGGCGTCGGGCAGCCAGGTGTGCAAGGGCCACGTGGGCAGCTTCGTCCCGAAAGCGACGAGCAGGCCGACGAAGGCGAGGTCCGCGACCGCGCCGGGAGGCACCGGCACGCTCGCGATGATCGCGGTCATGTCGAACGTGTGCGGTTTCGAATAGAAGTAGAACGCGAAAACGGCCACGAGGAGTGGGAGGGAGGCCAGGAAGGTGTACAGGAAGAACTTGATCGCGGCGTACCGCCGCCGCGGGCCGCCCCACACCGCGATGAGGAAGTACATCGGCACCAGGCCGACCTCCCAGAACACGAGGAACTGGAACAGGTCGAGGGAGAGGAAGACCCCGCTGATCGTCGTCTCCATGAACAGGAACATCGCGAAGAACTCCGGGACCCGGCTGTGCTCGTCCCACGAGATCGCGAGGGCCAGCGGCGTCAGCAGGGCGTTCAAGAAGACGAGGATCACGGAGAGCTCGTCCGCCCCGAAGAAGTAATTCACATTCAGGGTCGGGACCCAAGGAGATTTCTCGACCGCGAAGTAGGTGTGCGAGCCGGGCGTCGTGACCTT
>VBLT01000059.1 GCA_005878615.1 Methanobacteriota archaeon | reverse complement strand
GGAAACCGTCTTGGACCCCGGGCGCATGACCGCAATGTGCGTCCCGCTTTCCTCGAGTGCACCGCGTGTTCGAAGCGGTACGAGGTGCGGCTCATCAACACCTGCGATTGTGGCGGCCCGTTGTTCGCCCGATACGAATGGACCGACCTCGCGACCGATCAGTTGACGCCTCGCAAAGACCTCTGGCGCTACGCCCCTCTCCTGCCCCTGATGGACTCAGAGATCGGCTCCCGAGGGGAGGGCGGGACGCCGCTCCATCGACTCCAGGTCTTCGGGTCCGGAGGGCGAGTCGTGCCGATCAAGGTCGAAGGGCTGTACGTGAAAGACGAAGGATGCAATCCGACGGGGACGTTCAAGGCCCGCGGCATGGCCGTCGCGGTCCCGATGGCCCGCGCCCTTGGCGCCACGCGTCTCGTGGCGCCGACCGCGGGGAACGCGGGGGCGGCCCTCGCCCTGTACGCCGCCGTCCACGGCGTTCGCTCCATCGTCTTACTGGCGAAAGGCGGCTCCGAGGAAGCGGCCCGCGAAGCCCTCCTGCACGGGGCCCATCTCGTCCGCGTTGACGGCGACATCACGGCCGCCGGTCGGATCGCGTCGGACCTCGCGACGACCACGGAAGCGTTCAACGTCGCGACGCTCCGCGAACCCTACCGCGTGGAAGGGAAGAAGACGATCCTCTTCGAAATCTGGGAGGCCCTTCACGGCCTGCCGGAGTGGATCGTGTTCCCGACCGGCGGCGGGACCGGCATCGTCGGGATGTGGAAGGCGCTCCACGAGTTGCGGGACCTTGGCTGGTACGAGGGCCCTTGGCCCCGCTTCGCGGTCGTGCAGGCCGCGGGGTGCGCGCCGCTGGTGAAGGCCTGGAAAGAAGGCAAGGAAACTGCGGCACCGTGGCCGGAACCGAAGACGGAGGCCGCGGGGCTTTGCGTGCCCTCGACGATCGGGGACCGCCTCGTACTGAAGGCGATCCGGGAGACGCACGGCGCCGCGATCGCCGTCTCCGACGATGCGATGCGGGTTGCCGCCCAGAACCTCGCGGTCTTCGAGGGAATCGCCGCGTGCCTCGAAGGGGCAGCGACCCTCGCGGGCTTTCGTCGCCTTTACGACGAAGGCGTGATCACGAAGGAGGACCGGGTGGTCCTCGTGAACACCGGCTCGCCCCAGGGATCCGACCTGCCCCCATTGGCCGCGCCAATCGTGCGCACGGCGGACGAGGCTCGGACGCAACTCGGACTCACGAAGCGAGCTTCTTGACTTCCGCGAAGACCGCCTTCGGATCCGGCGGCACCTTCGGGTCTTCGGTGACCCACTTGAATCGGACCACGCCGTTGCGGTCGAGGACGAACACGGATCGCTTGGCGACGCCCTCCAGGGCGAAGCTCCCGAAGCGATCATACTGGACTCCGTAGGCCTTGCTGACGGACCGGTTCCAATCGCTGAGCAGCGGATAGTTGAGGCGGTTCTGCTCCTTGAAGATGCGATGGCTGTGATGGCTGTCCGTGCTGATGCCGAACACCTTCGCCCCCATCGCCTGAAGGTCGCCGAGGGAATCGCGGAGCGCGCACAGCTGGCCTTGGCAGGTGTTCGTGAAGTCGAAGACGTAGAAGGAGAGGATCACCGGTCCGCCGCCGGTCTCCTTCGACAACGTCACGGGTTTCGACTCGTCGCTCAACATCGTGAAATCGGGTGCCTTCTCGCCGACCTCGACCATGCCGTCACCTGAGCGGCGGAGGGTCCCGCGGGCCGATATGCTTTTCCACGGCCGGCGCGTCGGGATGATAGTCGGAACCGCGAGGCGCAACGTATATCTGACTAGTCTCGTTCATTCATGCTCCACCAAGAACGGGACGGTTAACAAGCCGCCCACACCCCAATCGCTCTCGCTGGGGAGGGAGAACGATCGCGAAGTACGTGCTCGCAGCGGACTTTACCCTTATGACGGACTATCGAAACGTCCCGCTGGCCACGTTCTTCAGCTGCATTCCCACGGATCAATGGCAATCGCGTCTCGTCTTCCGGATCCTGGCGAACGCCCCGAAGGTCGACGAGCAAGGCCGTCCCGTCCGCGTGCCGTACGGCCTGCGGAAGATCGAGGCATCCCTCGTCCAGGCGAAGGGCCGGGATTCCGTCGTCATCGCGGACCCGCGGAAGGTCGAACAGTACATCGGCGACGACACCGAGGTCGTCGGCCTCCACTCGATGGACCCGCTGGGACTCGGTCCGGTCAGCATGTCCTTCACGATGGGGGGCGTCCTGACCCCGTATACGAAGGCGATGTTCCTCGACCTCGTCGGCCGGCTGCAGCGGCCGGATCGGAAATACAAGATCGTCCTCGGAGGGCCGGGCGGATGGCACTTCGATTGCCGCGAAGGGATGCAACAGGAGCTCGGCATCGACCACATCGTCCACGGAGAGGTGGACCATCTCGTCCCCGAAATCTTCGAGCGCATCGCCGGAGGCGACGCGCCTCCCGTGATGCGCTTCACGAACGCGACCGCGCCGACGATCGATCAGATCCCGAAGATCCTCGGGCCGACGATGCACGGGATGAACGAGGTCATGCGGGGCTGCGGCCGCGGGTGCGAGTTCTGCGAAGTCACCCTCCGCCGTCCACGGTACTTCCCCCTGGACTACATCGGCGACGAGATCGCGATGAACACGGCGGACGGCCAGTCGTCGATCCAGCTCCATTCGGACGACATCTTCCTCTATAAGCTGGAGAACTGGAAGACGATGGAGCCGAACGAGGACGCGGTGAAGGACCTCTTCCGTTTCGTCATGGAGCAACCGGGAGTGTCCCACTGCTACCCGACCCACGGGACCGTGAGCGCCGCGGTGACGAATCCGGGCCTCATCGCGGACCTCACGAAGATCATCGGCGGCGGGCCGAGGAAATGGATCGGCATCCAAAGCGGGATCGAGACGGGCAGTCCCGCCCTCTCCCGCGCGGTGTTGCACCGAAAGGCGGCGCCCTTCGATGCCGAGGAATGGCCCGACCTGGTCGTACGAGGCACCGAGATCCTGAACCGCAACTACTGGTATCCCGCGTACACGATCATCTTGGGCCTGCCGGGGGAGACCCCGGAGGACGCCTGGATGACGGTCGACCTGATCGACCGGATGGAGCAGATCCCGAACGGTCACTTCGTGACCGCGCCACTGACTTTCGTCCCGATCGGCGTCCTCCGCGGGGAACAGTTCTACAACCTCGATGAGATGATCGACGAGGCCCGGTTCAACGTCGCGTACCGGGCCTGGCGGCACATCCTCCTCGAAGTCGACAAGGACCTATGGCGGCTCACCACCCTCCCGTTACCGCTGCGGGCGATGATCGTGCTGACGGCCCGCTTCGGGGGACGCTACATCCTCGACATCATGCATCGGTTCGCGCGTTCGAAGGGATTCCGCATCCGCGCGCCCGCGAAGAGCCGGCGCCAGGCCGAAGGTCACACGGTCAGCTTCCCCGCCGCTTGAAAGGCGATGTCGGAGGCCTTAGGTCCCCTGTGATTCGAGACGCGAGGTGACGGACTGGCCACCGACCTGAGTGAAGCCGATGGAACGGTACAGGTTCGTCGCGGGATCGTTCCCCACCGTGACGTAGAGGGCGACGCGTGGCTCGTCGCGGCCCGCGAGCCTGCCCATCGCGGCCTCCAAGAGCGCTCGCCCGATGCCGCGCCCGCGGCGGTCCTTGGCAACGGCGAGTTCCGCGACGAGCGGCATTCCCATCCAATAGGTCACGAGGATCGCGCCGACGATTCGGTCGCCTTCGAGCGCGACATATGAGGCATCGGGCAAATATTGTCCCGAGTCGCCTTTGAACAGGCCCCCCACGTAACCGCGCCACTCGTCGTCGGATCCGGTGTGCATGCCGTACTGCTGCTCGATATGGCCCTCGTACGCGTCAACGAAAAATTTAGTCAGACCGAGGACCTCGTCTTCCTCGGGCGGCTGGAGCGTCAGGCCCTTTGGGGGGGCGACCTTGCGAGTCGGGGCCTCCATGCGCATGCGGGCGAACACGCGGCGGAACCCCAACGAGGCGAAGGCGGGCTCGTATCGGTCCTCGAAATGCGCGACGATTGCCGTCGCTCCCCCGGCGCGAAGCAGGTCCACCGCTTTCAGGAGGACCGTCGCCGTCTCGGGCGCGAAGGACGGATCGATCGAGAATCCGGAGATCTCGGATGGGCCGAGGCGAAGGGTCCCGATGATCCGGCCCTCCTTCTTCGCGGAGAAGTGGGAGCGTTGCTCCTCCGGAGTGAGGCCCAGGTACCGGTCCAAGTGGATCTTGAGATCCCCGGTCGGAAGGTCGGTTCGACCGGAGAGGAAGACCCGCCAATAGGCATGGGCCTCCGTCGTCTGCAGCGGCTCGAGTTGCAGCGACACACCTCCCGCGAGTCCCTGGCGGGTCATCAAGGTTCGGCCCGCGGAGAATTTATCCGGCCGAAGGGCGTTCGTTGACGTACATGGATTTCGCGCCCTCCGAGGCCCAGGAGATCACCCGCAAATCGGTCCGGTCGTTCGCGGAGCAAGAGATCGTCCCGCAGTCCCGCGCCTTCGACGAGAGCCAAGAGTTCCCGCACGCGTGGGCCAAGAAGATGGGCGAGCTCGGGCTCTTCGGCGTCTTCGTGCCGGAGAAATACGGAGGGTCCGGCCTCGACACCGTGTGCTATGCGATCACGATCGAGGAACTCTCGCGCGGAGACGCGAGCGCGGGCGTCATCGCGGCGGTTTGCAACGGCCTCGTGTGCGAGCCTTTGCTCCGGTACGGGACGGAGGAGCAGAAACGCAAGTACCTCCGGCCGGTCGCTCGCGGGGAGTGGATCGGCGCCTACGCCCTCACGGAGCCGGGGAGCGGGTCCGATGCGGCCGCGATGCGGACGACCGCGGAGCTCAGGGGCGACCACTGGGTCTTGAACGGGACGAAGTCCTTCGCGACGAATGCCTCCGTGGCCAAGGTCATCATCGGATATGCCCGCACGGGACGGCAGAAGCACGAGATTTCCGCGTTCATCATCCCGACGGATGCGGACGGCTTCTCGGTCCTCAAGAAGGAGGACAAGATGGGGATTCGCGCGAGCGACACGGTCTCACTCGGTTTCGATGGGATGAAGATCCCGAAGGAGAACCTGCTCGGCGAACTCCACAAGGGATTCAACATCGCGATGGCGACGCTCGACGGAGGGCGGATCGGCATCGCCGCCCAGGCTCTCGGGATCGGGCAGCGAGCCCTCGACGAATCGACCAAGTATGCCAAAGAGAGAGAGGCCTTCGGCCAGAAAATCGCCGACTTCCAGGCGATCCAGTG
>VBLT01000058.1 GCA_005878615.1 Methanobacteriota archaeon | reverse complement strand
CGACGATTGTCCAGAACGCCGAAACGATCCGGTTCGTGACGCCGGACGGGGGCGCCCTATCCGTTGGCGAACTGAAGGCGGACGACGAGGTCCTCCTTCGGACCGAAGAGGGGGGACGGCATTTCGGCATGCGAATTCAGGAGACGGTTGCGGAGCGATGACGTGACGAAAATCGCGGCGGTCATCGTGGCGAGCAACGCGCGCGATGCGGAGCGCGACGCGCGGGCCGCCTTGTCGGGCGGAGCCGACTTGGCGGAACTGCGACTCGATCAATTGGACTCACTCAACTCCAGCGTCGTCCGGAGTCTCTCCGCCGCCGTCGGTCCCAGGGCGATCGCTACGTTGCGCTCTCCGAGTCAAGGAGGAGGGGCCTCGATGACGAATCGGAACGACCTGATGCGAGACATCGCCGCCCAGCGCTTCGCCTATATCGATATCGAGCTCGAAGCGGACGGAGCTCGCGCCGAGGAACTCACGAAGGCCGCGAAACGGCATCGCACCGGGGTCATCGCCTCCCATCACTTTGCGAAGCCGGCAGACCTATCCGACGTGCAGGATGCCCTGGAATCGTGCTCGGCCATTGGCGATGTCGCGAAGGTCGCCGTGCCCGTCGCAACCATCGAATCCGTCATTCAGCTCGTGGACCTCATGCGGTCGCGCGCATCGCGGAAGGCCCGCACGGTCGTGATCGGGACCGGAATCCCGGGAACGATGACCCGGGCCCTTGCGGACGATTGCGGCCAGGAGATCCAGTACGCGTCGTGGGGCCGCAGCGTCGTCGCGGGGCAGCTGACCCTCGCCGCCGCGAAGCGGCTTCGGGGTCGTACGCCGATCGTCCTGGGCATCGTCGGCCATCCGATCGGTCACTCCCTTTCCCCGGCCATCCACGAGGCTGCCCTCGCCGCGCTCGACCTCCCGGGAGTCTATCTTCCATTCGACGTCGAGCGGGATTCCCTGGATGCCCTCCTCCAGAGCGCAGACCGACTGCGGATCCGGGGCCTGAATGTCACGATTCCCCACAAGGAGTCGATTGTCGAACGGCTCGACGAACTCGACGGCGATGCCGAACGTCTTGGGGCGGTCAACACCGTGCTCATCGGAGACGGATGGACGAAAGGCCACAATACGGACGTGTTCGGTTTCCGACTTTCTCTGCGGTCCCTCGGTCTGCGGGTCGGAGATCGGGCGGCCCTTGTGGTCGGAGCGGGAGGCGCCGCGAGGGCCGTCGTCGACGTGTTGCTGCGAGAGGGCGCGAAGGTCCAAGTCGCCAGCCGAAACGTGAAGCGGTCGGAGTCCTTGGCGGAGGCGTTCGACCAGCCTGTGGAGGTGGTCCCCATGGAAAAGCTCGCGCGAAGCGGGCCGTGGGATCTCCTCGTGAATGCGACGCCCGTCGGCGCCCAGGGCTTCTCCGACGGGCTTCCCGTCCCCGAATCGATCCTCGCGAAGGCCGGCTTTGTCTACGATCTCGTCTACAACCCGCCCACGACGCGACTCGTCGCGGAGGCGAAGCGCCTCGGGAAACCCACGACCTCGGGCCTCGAGATGTTGTTGCACCAAGCCGCGAAATCGTTCGAACTGTGGACGGGCCGGGCGCCACCGATCGAGGCGATGCGTCGCGCCGCGAAGGAGGCCCTTTCATGAAGGCGCAGGCGACCTGTCATGGCGCGGGGACGATCGTCAACGCGATTGCGACGGGTCAGGGCGGCGCGTTCGGACTCGCGCTCCGTGCCACGGCGACCGCGGAGATTCGACCGGATGCGTTCGGGGTCCAGGCCCGCGTCCCCGCGGACGTGGACCCGGTCCTCGCCGTCTCCGCGGCCCGACGGATTCTCGATCGGGCGAATCGCGACGTCGGCCTCGAAGTGTCCATCGATTCGGAGATCCCCATCTCGCGGGGCCTGAAGAGCAGTTCCGCCGTCGCGAATGCCGTCGTGCAAGCGAGCGCCCGGGCCCTCGGCTTGGACTTGGATCCGCAAGAGATTCTCCTGGCGAGTGTCGATGCGGCCATCGAGGCGGGGGTGACGATCACGGGCGCGTTCGACGACGCCTGCGCCTCCCTCTACGGCGGAATCTGCCTCACGGACAACCGCACCCGGCGAATCCTCGCCGTGGACCGTTTCCCGATGGACCTCCTCGCAATCGTCCACATCCCGCGCCGCCGGATTCGTAAGTCGGACCTGAAGGGAATCGATTTCGCGGGAATCCGTCCGGCGGTGGAGGCCGCCTTCCATCTCGCCCTTCGGGGCGACTACTTCCATGCGATCGAGGCCAACAGCGCGGCGTACGCGCCGGTCCTCGGGGTCGACGAGACTCCGGCCCATCGAGCCCGGGCCGCCGGTGCCCTGGCCGCGGGGATCACGGGCACCGGACCCGCCATCATCGCCCTCGCGAAACGAGACCGCGCGCAAACTGTCCGGGAGGCGATGGAGGACGGCGAATCCGAGATCCGCATCGTCGAACTGAGCCCGATCGAGCCCTCGGCGGTGATTCGATGAAGTACCGCTCCCTGCCCTCGCGGGTCTCCGGGACCCTTCGAGCCCCACCGTCGAAGAGCGTCACGCACCGAGCGATGGTCCTCGGGGCGTTGTCGAGTGGCACTTCGGAGATCCGCCGACCGCTGCGATCGGAAGACACCGACGCGACCCTGGACGGAGTGGTGGCGTTTGGCGCTCATGTCGACCGGGACGATGGGAGTGTCCGGGTCGACTGCGATTCGTTGCGGGTCCCCAACGGCCCCATCGACGCACGAAACTCGGGGACCACCCTTCGCCTCCTCGCGGGAGTCGCGTCTTTGCTTCCCGGTGCGACGACGTTGACGGGAGACTCGAGCCTCCAGAAGCGGCCGATGGGTCCGCTCCTCGATGCGCTACGCGTCCTGGGGGCGGACGCCATCTCTCTCGGGGGAGGGGGCCGGCCACCCGTCCAGATTCGCGGGATCCTTCGAGGCGGTTCCGCGAGTCTTCCAGGGGATGTCAGCTCCCAGTTCCTGTCCAGCCTCCTCATCGCCGGCCCCCTCGCCGCGCAGGGCGTGGAGATTCGCGTCATGCCTCCGGTACGATCCGAGCCGTACGTCGAGTTGACCCGCCAAATGATGCGGCGGTTCGGCGTGGACGTGACGGCCGACGACGGGTTGTATAAGACGTCGGGCGGTCAACGGTATCGGTCGACGGACACCGACGTGCCCGGCGATTTCTCATCAGCGGCCTTCCCGCTCGTCGCCTCGGCGATCACGGACGGAGACGTGACCGTGACGGGCCTGGACGTCGACGGGCCGCTCGGCGATCGGAAGATTATCGAGATCCTCCGTAGCTTTGGCGCATCCGTCGAGGTCTCCAGAGACCGGGTCCGAGTGAGAGGAGGTCCGCTCGTCGCCCAGACGGTCGACATCGGCGACACGCCGGACCTGTTTCCGATCCTCGCCGTGCTCGCGTCGCAGGCGCAAGGGGAGACACGGTTCGTGAACGGCCGCCATCTGCGGTTCAAGGAGAGCGATCGGATCGAGGCGACGGTCTCCATGCTGCTCGGCCTCGGAGGCCGCGCGAAGCCGACTGACGATGGGTGCATCGTCGTCGGGCCGACTCGTCTGCTTGGCGGATCCGTCGACGCCCGCGGCGACCATCGAATCCTGATGGCCGCGGCCGTGGCGGGCCTCGTCGCACGGGCTGTCGTGGACGTCTCCGATCCCTGGTCCTTCCGCGTCTCGTATCCCTCCTTCCTCGAGGATTTCCAGGCCCTGGGCGCCCTCCACGCGGTGGTCGCATGAACACGTTCGGAACGCGGTACCGGACGACGGTCTTCGGGACAAGCCACGGGCCCTTCGTAGGATGCACGATCGAAGGGTTGGCCGCGGGGACGCCGGTCGACGAGCGGTTCGTCCAAGGACAACTCGACCGTCGGCGACCGGGCCAGAGCCTCCTCGTCTCCCAGCGAAAAGAGTCCGATCGCGTCGAATTCTCGGGAGGCCTCCTCGACGGCGTCGCGACGGGAGAGCCGATCGTCGCGCTCCTCCGGAACGAAGACGTTCGGTCGGAATCCTATGCTCAGGTGGGCCGGGTCCCTCGCCCGGGTCATGGCGACTTCGCCGCGATCATGAAATATGGAGGGAAGAGCGACCTTCGAGGTGGGGGCCAGCTCTCTGGTCGGATGACGGCCCCCCTGGTGGTCTCGGGGCGATCGCCCGGTCCTACCTTGCCTCGCAGGGGATCCGTTTCCTCGCGCACTCCGCCCAGATCGGACGCGTCGTGGCCCGACCTTGCACGCCCGAAGAGATCGAGGCGAAGGTGGAGCAGACTCCCGTGCGGTGTGCCGACCTCGATGCGGCGGACCGAATGATCGCGGAGATCGAGGGAGCGCGCAAAGATCGGGACAGCGTGGGCGGGATCATCGAGGGCGTCGTGACCGGGTTGCCCGCGGGCGTCGGGGAACCGTTTTTCGAGTCCCTCGAATCCGCCCTGTCCCATCTGTTCTTCTCGATTCCCGCCGTGAAGGGCGTCGACTTCGGCGCAGGATTTCGCGCGGCATCGATGCGCGGGAGCGAGCATAACGATCCGTTCATCATCGACGGAGGCCGGGTCGCGACCGCGACGAACCACGCCGGTGGGATCCTCGGGGGGATCGCCAGCGGAATGCCCGTCGTCTTCCGGATTGCGGTGAAGCCGACCGCCTCCATCCCGAAACCGCAGAGGTCCGTCGACCTCGCGACGATGACCCCGACGGAGGTGGTCGTCACCGGACGCCACGATCCCTGCATCGTGCCGCGGGCCGTGCCGGTCGTCGAGAATACGGCGGCGATGGCGATCCTCGACCTCATGCTCCTCGGTGGATTCCTGTGACGGCCCCGGGAGGGACCGAGCCATGAGCCGATTGCCCGTCGCCGTCGTCGGCGCGACCGGGGCGATCGGCCAGCGCTTCATCAGCCTGCTCCAAGACCATCCGATGTTCGAGCTCGCCGTTTTGACCGCCTCCGAACGAAAGGTCGGCGGCCGTCTGTCCGATTTCTGGCGGCTCGAAGGGGCGCTCGACCCCGACATCGGAGGGAGGGAGTTGCAATCGCTCGATGTGAAACTCCTCGAGCGGACGCCGCTCGCGCTGGGATCCGCGTCTTCTCGAACGCGTCGTCCCATCGCATGGAGGCGGACGTCCCACTGCTCGTTCCCGAGGTGAATGCCGAACACATCGCCCTCGTTGAGCGGCAGCCGACCTTCGAGCGCGGGGGCTTCATCGTCACGAACCCGAACTGTTCCGTCACCGGGCTCGTGCTGGCCCTCAAGCCGCTCGTGGACGCCTTCGATTTCGACCGGGTCCATGTGGCGACGTACCAGGCCCTCTCCGGTGCCGGCTACCCCGGCGTCCCCTCCCTGGACATCGAGGGGAATGTGCTCCCGTTCATCGACCAAGAGGAGGAGAAGATGCGACGGGAGGCCAAGAAACTCCTCGGGCGTTGGTCCGGAGGCATCGTCCCGAGCGAGATCGAGGTGTGGGCGAACTGCGCCCGCGTCCCGGTCCGGGACGGTCATCTGGAGGCCGTCTCGATTCCCCTCCCGGAGGACACCGATCCGGACGAGGTGGCGTCGATCCTCTCGTCGTTCCGCGGGGAGGCGCAGCGCCTCGGTCTGCCGACGGCTCCGGAACGACCGGTCCTCGTGCGCCCGGAGGCGAATCGGCCGCAGCCGATCCTCGACCGGATGGCCGGCGAGCCGGAACGGGCCCGGGGTATGGCGGCGACGGTCGGCCGGATCCGCGTGACCGATCGCGTGCTGCGATTCTTCTTGCTCTCGCACAACACGATTCGAGGAGGCGCGGGAGGCAGCGTCCTCAACGCGGAACTCGCGCACCGGAGGGGATACCTTGGTTGAACCGGGGACGGTGGCGAAGTTTGGCGGGAACTGCGTGAGCAGCGCGGACATGTACGGGCGAATCGCGAAGATCCTCCAGGCCGACCGATCGCGGAAATTCGTCGTGGTGTCCGCGATCGCCGGAGTGACGGATTCCCTCGTCGCCTCTCTCGCGAAGCCCCGGGAAGAAAAGGAGATTGACCACTATATCGCCGATCTGCGTCGGAAGCATCTCGCCCTCCTGCCCGACTCCTGCGAGGATTCGAGCGTCGAGGCGATCGGGGCCCTCACGACGAAACTCGAGCGGCTTCTCTATGGGATCGCGTACACGGAGGAGACGACCCCACGCTCGCGGGATTTCGTCCTCTCGTTCGGCGAGCGCCTCGCGGCGCAGGTCGTCGCCGCGAACCTGGGACGTCTCGGAGTCGATGCCCGCGCGCACGAGGCGGATGCAATCGGGCTCTTCGCCGATGACACATATGGGAACGCGTCGGCCCTGCTCGATGAGACGCGGGCCCGCCTCGCGCCGTTCCTCCGCCGGGAAGCCCAGGCCGGGCACGTGAGCGTGATCACGGGCTTCTTCGGCCTCTCTCAGGACGGTAAGCCGGCGACGTTCGGCCGCGGTGGATCCGATTACAGCGCCGCCGTGGTGGCCTACGCCCTCGAACTGCCCACGATCGAGATCTGGAGGGATGTCGGCGGGTTCATGAGCGCCGACCCGAAAATCGTCCCGGAAGCGTTTCCCCTGTCCGCGCTCTCCTACGACGAGGCGGCCGAGCTGTCCTATTTCGGTGCGAAGGCTCTCCACCCACGGTCGGTGCAGCCGGCCCGGGCATGTGGCGCCTCGATCGTCCTGAAAAACATCTTTCGGCCGGAAGAGACGGGCACGCGCATCGGCCCCGACACGGTGGATCGCAGCGGGGACGTGAAGAGCATCTCGTACGTCCGGGACCTAGCGACCCTCAAGGTCTTCTCGACCGGCGCCGGGCGCAAGGAGAGCCTCCTCGCGGAGGTCTCGACCGCCCTGACGGACGCAGGGACGAACGTGTACAGTGCGGCGACGTCGCAAACGTGCATCGCGCTCCTCGTCGACGCGGATGGAGTGAGCCGCGCGAAAAAGACGTTGGCCCGCCTCCCGCCGGGTCTCATCGATCGGATTGAGGTTCTGGCGCACGTGTCCCTGATCAGCTTCGTCGGCGAGGGTCTTGGATATGCCCATGGCGTCGCGGCGCGCGTGTTCCGGGCCGTAGCGGAGCGGGGGATCAACGTCCAGCTGATTTCCGCGGGAGCTTCGATGGTCGCCTACACATTCACGGTGGACGACCGGGATCTGGAGAAGGCGGTCCAAGCGGTACACAAAGAGTTCTTCGGTAACGGGAGTCACGACCCGGGCCGCCTGGCGCGAGCCCGAGGCGATCGCTCACGGTGAGCCGTCGCCATCCCATTATTATCAGATAATTGACGCATTATAAAATGCAGTAACGTCTAAATATTATGCCCAGATTCCATAAAGGGACAGGCGGCATGAGGACCGTGTCCCAGTTCGGGGTGGACAGGCGACGCTCGCGCATCGAGGGGAGGGACGGCCGAACGCTCCTCCTGGCGATCGACCATGGCCTTCCGGCCGGGCCGATCCCGGGAATCGAACGGCCAGCGGAACTCCTCCTTCGGATGCGGTCCGTCCCGTTCTCCGGCCTCGTGGCCAATGCGGGTCTGGTCCCTTCTGTTTCAAAGGACATCCCGCCTGATTGGGGCTTGGTCGTGCATCTCTCGGCAGGCACCC
>VBLT01000057.1 GCA_005878615.1 Methanobacteriota archaeon | reverse complement strand
CCCGCTTCCGCCGGTTCCTCCGCGAACTCCGGGGCATCACGCGCAACGGCGGGCGCCTCATCGGCCACAGCCGCATCCCCGGCACGTGGTCGGAGGACCACCTCCCGTACGTCAAGTGGAACGTCCGACGCGGTCGGCCCGCGGGGCTCCTCACCCTCCGAGTGCGGTACAAGGGCCGCGTCGGCGATTGGTTCGATCTCCTCCTAATCCCGCCGGACGAACTCGCGAAGGCGGCGCACGAGACCGGATGGGACCTCGTCCGCGTGATCTGGGAAGGAGGCTACCAGCCCGGCGATTACGTCGGCGTCCTCGAGAAGCGTTGAAGGCGCGAGAAAGGTTCATTCCCCTCAACGTGCATCGCAACGGTTGGCATGGCTCTCCTCGACCAGTTCCGGATCGAGGCCCTCCCGAAGAAATGGGCGGACGAGGGGAAGCGCTGGCAGGAGACGTACTTCCCCGAGATGCCGACCGTCTTCGATCGGCCGAACTGGTCGCGCTTCTACCCCGAGACGCCGATGCCGCGGCTCAGCGTGATCATGGCGAAGCACGATGGCTTCGCGGGATTCGCGCAGAAGGTCGTCGGGAACACCGCCGCCACCGGGGACCTCTCCGGCCGCGTGTGGACCGCAGACAAGATGCCCGATGCGCAGTTCATGACGGCCCTGAGGATCATCCGCGCGCAGGCGTCCACGGAACTTGGGTCGATCCAGCAGCATCGGATGGTGTACGAACAGTTGGACGGCGGCTCCCTCACGGGCCTGGACAAGGAGATCGTGGAGGGGATGCATCGCACGGATCCGACGGGCCACCGACTCGACGCGATCTCGTTCTCGAAGAAACGGGTGTGCGTCGAAGAGCTCCGGCATCACATGCAGATGGCCGGCGTCCTCACGTTGGACGAGACGTTCGACAAGGCCCGGTGGGGCCGTCACTGGGCCACGGAGACGATGGAAGAACTGTTCGCGATGCGGCCGGGCGAGCACGTCCTCGATGCGTTCAACATCGAGTTCAAGAGCCTCATGGACTCCGCGACGTTCATGTCCTTCATCGATCGCGTTGGGAAATTCCAGCTCGAGATGCAGCATCACTTCCTCTACGGGCCCATGGCCGTCTCGATGCCATGGATGCGGTTCCTGGAGGAATCGTACCACCTCGCGGCGGGAGAGACCCTCATGAAGGCGATCGCGGTGGCGGCGATCTCGGACGGCGGGAACTTCGGGATCGAGGACCTCCAGCACACCCTGAACATGTGGTATCCTCGCGGCCTGGAGATGTTCGGCTCGGAACTCGGCGGGGACCTCGTCAAGGGCGTCTTCAAGACGCTGAAGAACGCGGAGGCGCAGCGAATCTACATCGATGAGGTCCTCGGCAAGGTCAAGGACGTCAACCTGGCGATCGTCCAGGCGAAGGCCCGTTGCTCCCGCGAGGAAGCGGAGGCGATCCTCCGTCGGGTCCTCGAGAAGCATGAGGCCGTCAAAGGCGTGGGCCCGGACGACTTGGTGTTCCTGCCGGATCGCCGGTTCTTCCGAATTCGCGGACTCGCGGAATACGGCGACTATCGAATGGCGGGATCCGATGCCGCCGGCGTGGGCTACGTGTACCTCCCGTACGATGTCCACGGGAATTTGCTGACGGACCGCGGGAAGCCGATCGAACGCGGCGCCTACGTCGACTACCTTCGGACGGTCCTGCCCGATCGGTACATGAGCAGCCGGCACTGGGAGTTCGTCAAAGAGGAGTTCCTGTTCAACGAGAAGTGGGGCACGCCGGAGGCGGCTCCGCGCGGGTAAGGGCCAGCGTTTATTATGGCCTGATTCATTGCAACGCAACGAGGCGAAGGCGATGGACCTGACGTACATCTCGCTCGAGAAGAAAGACCGCGTCGCGGTGGCATGGATGAACAAGCCGAAGGCCAACACGTACGATGCGGACCTCATGAAGGATCTCAGCCGGACCATCGATGCGGTCCGATTCGACGACGACGTCGACATCTGCGTCCTCGCATCGAAGCTCGATGGGATCTGGTCCGCCGGTGCGGACATCAACCTCCTCGCGTCGTCGACGCCGGACTACAAGGCGATGTTCTGCCTCGACTGCCAGGAGATCCTGAACAAGATGGAGAGCACGCCGAAGCTGTTCATTGCGGCGATCGATGGACACTGCGTCGGCGGCGGCCTCGAGATCGCGATGGCGACGGATCTCCGGCTCGCTTCCGATGGCGCGTGGCGGGTCGGCCTGCCGGAAGTCACCCTTGGCGTCCTCCCGGGAACCGGCGGCACGCAGCGGTTACCCCGCCTCGTTGGGAAGAGCCGCGCGATCGACCTCATGGCGACCGGCCGCATGATCACCCCGAAGGAGGCCCTCGATTGGGGCCTCTTCAACCGCGTTTTTCCGCGGGCGAAATTCTGGGAGGAGACGATGGCCTTCGCGAAGGGTTTGAGCTACCCGCAGCACTCCGGCCGCGCGGTCGGATTCATCAAACGGTCCGTGACCGAAGGGACGGAGATGCCGCTCTACGAGGGCCTCGCACTGGAACGCGAACTCCAGAACCGATTGTTCGCGATGGCCGACGCGAAGGAAGGGTTCCGGGCCTTCCTGGAGAAGCGAGCCCCGAAGTTCCAAGGCAAGTGATCCGAGGAGCAGGCCGCGGCCGCGACTCGTTGTGCAGCGGGCCCGTCAACCTTATTCAAGGTTAACCTCGAGGCGAGGACTCAAGTCGGTCCACGGCCTTGCCCGGTGGCCGCGATGCAATTCGAGACCATCCTCGTCCATCCGCGCGATTCGACGACGCTCATCACGCTGAACCGGCCGGACAAGTTGAACGCGATGTCGATGATGCTGAAGGCCGAGCTCGTCCGGGCCCTCCAGGAACTCGATCGGGATTCGGGGACCCGCGTCATCGTAATCACCGGCGCCGGGCCGAAGGCCTTCACCGCGGGAGCCGACATCCGCGAGTTCGAAGGGCGGACACCGATGGAACAGTGGCGGATGTACGAGCACGGCACGATCTATGACGCGGTCGACCGGTTGTCGAAACCGATCGTCGCGATGGTCAACGGCTATTGCTTCGGCGGAGGCCTCGAACTCGCCATGGCCTGCGACCTCCGCATCGCATCGAGCCGCGCGACGCTAGGCCAGACGGAAGTCAACATCGGGATCATCCCCGGCGGGGGCGGAAGCCAACGTCTCGCCCGTCTCGTCGGGCTCGGCAAGGCGATGAAGATGACCCTGACGGGAGATCGCATCGATGCGGACGAGGCCCTTCGGATCGGCCTCGTGGACGAGGTCGTCCCCCAAGACCACCTCGAGGCCCGCACGTTCGAGATCGCGGACAAGATCGCCTCCCATAGTGCCCTCGCGGTGCGGCTCGCGAAGGCGGCCGTCCGTGCGTCGGCGAGGCTTCCGCTGGACCAGGGACTCCGGTACGAGCAGACGCTCTTCGCCGTCGCGATGGCCTCGGCCGACAAGGAGGAAGGCGTCCGCGCATTCCTCGAGAAGCGGGACGCGAAGTGGGTCGACCGATGAGCGACCGCTATCAGAATTGATTGGACGTTGTCAGGGCCGATAACCACATGGGAGGCCTCTTTAACCGGAGGGCGCCCTCGGTTCGGCGGCCATGTCATTCTGGTCTGGCCTCGCCGCGGCGGGCGTAGCCATCGCCCTCGCGTTCGTCGCCTTCGGCCAACCCGCCTGGGAATACGAGCGAGTCGACTCCCAGACCCAGGAGACGTGGACGTTCAGCGCCTTCGTCGCGAGCCAGACCGTCTTCAACACCAGCTCTGGCTTGACGACCTGGCGCAACTATTCGTACGATCAACTCGCCGGCCTCCCGCCAGGACGAGCCCAACCACACGTCGCGAAGGTCTTCGGAGACTTCCAGCAGCTGATGATCCTCGCCCTCATCGCCGCCGCGGGGGGCCTCGCGGCTGCCGCGATTTCGAAGTGGAAGAAACTTCGCGGCCTGTACGCGGGCCTCGCGTTTCTCGCACCCTCGGCCCTCGTCCTCTACGCGATCTTCACGATCGCCTTCGCCCTCCCTGGCGCCGCCGCGCAAGACCTGAGCGGCAACATCCGGGAGTTCACGGGCAACCTGAGGACCGTCACGGGATCCCTCCAAGAAGGGTGGGGTCCGCAGATCGGGTGGTACCTGCCCATCGGCTGCGGCCTCGCCTTCGCGTGGGCCTCCTCCGATTTCTGGCACCTACGACCCGAGCGGAAGGCGACGCCCGCGAAGACGGAAGTGACCCTGAGGCGCCTCGCTCCCGCGGCCCCCCAGCCTCCGCCGCCTCCCCCCGACGTCGAGCCGGTGGTCGTCGAGACGCCCGAGCCCCGGATCGAGGAGGTCTTCGTCATTGGCTCGAACGGCCTGTTGATCAAGCACATGTGCCGGACGCTGATGACCGACAAAGACCGCGACGTGGTCGGGAGCATGATCTCGGCGATCTCCTCGTTCGTCCGCGAGGCCTTCACGGAACGCGATGGAGAAGTGCACGAGGTGAGCCTCGGAGACCATCGGTTCGTGATGTGCAACGAGGCCGGACTCGTCGTCGCCGTCCTCGTTACGTCCGGTCAGACCGAGGACATCGTGCATCGCCTGAAGCATCTGCTCGTGGTCCTGCGGGACCGATACGGGGAGCGGCTCGCGACGTGGCAAGGGGAGCCGATTGAGGGGATCGAGGACGAACTCGGGGCCTTGTGGGATCCGTACCACCTGCCACCACCGCCGGTCTCGTAGAGCCTAAATTCCCCGCGCGGCGCAGGACCCTGGGACAGATATTTATGGCTCGGCAGCGTCCGCCTCGGGCCGGTCGCGAACGCTCCGCGGCGGCTCTCCCGGGTCCTGTTGATGGAACGCGCGATCATCCTCCTGTCCGGCGGCCTCGATTCGGCGGTGACCTTGTGGTGGGCGAAGGGCCAAGGATGGGACCTCCGGCCCCTCACGTTCGACTACTTCGGTCGGCCGCGCCGCGAGAACGAAGCGGTCCGCACCCTCGCCTCCCAGGTCCACACGGACGCCGTCCGCACGGTCGAACTTCCCTTCCTCCGAGAAGTCGACGACCTCCGGAAAGAAGGGTTTGAAAACCGCCACCTCCTCGAGTCGCCGGAGGGATACATCCCCGGGAGGAACCTGATCTTCTACAGTCTCGCCGGTTACTATGCCGAGCTCGATGCCGTCCAGTACATCGTTGGCGGGCACAACGGAATCGACCCGGAATCCTTCCCGGACTCCAGCCCGAAGTTCTTCAACTTCCTGAACTCCGTGTTCCACCTCAGCCTATGGTCCTACGACAAGTCCCCCGTGAAAATCGTCGTCCCGCTCAGCGGCAAATCCAAGGAGGACGTGATCCGCATGGGCCTCGCGATGGACGTCCCCTTCGACGTCACATGGTCCTGCTACTGGGACAAGGCCGTCCATTGCGGGATCTGCGTCTCCTGCCGCGAGCGCCGCGAGGCCTTTGCAAAGGTCGGCATCGAGGACCCTGTCGAGTACGAAGCGCCCCTGGGACAAGCCTCAGGCCGCTCGGATCCGCAAGGTCGCCCGCTTTCACAAAAAGGTTAATGGGCGCAAGGAAATGTCCCGCCGCCCGGCATGTACTCGACCACCGTCCGGTCGGTCGCAGCCAACCGTTTCTTGGAAGAAGGCAGCCGCAACGTGAAGATGAGGCAGCTCATCGGCCGGGAGGACGGCGCGCGGAAGACCGCGATGCACGAGCTGATCATCGGGAAAGGCGGCTACTCCACGATGCACCGGCACGACTGGGATCACCAGCTGGTCGTGACGGAGGGTCGCGGCCTCGTGATCCTCGACCGGAAACGGATCCCGTTGCGCCCCGGCGTCGTGTTGCTGGTCCAGGCAAACGAGAAGCATCAGTTCCTTCAGCGAGGGAAGAAACCGCTCCACTTCCTCACGGTGACGCCCCTCTGAGGCCGACACGCCAAGCTTTATGGCGGGGGTCCTCTTGGTCCGAATTCGATGAAGCTCGGGATCACGGAATACATCGACTGCGCGCACCACCTCCCGGGCCATGAGCGGTGCGGCTCCCTCCACGGTCACACGTACCAAGTCGACGTGTTCATCGAGGGGGACCACCAAGGCGGCATGCTCCTCGACTTCGCCGACCTGAAGAAGACGCTGCGGGCCATCCTCGCCGACTACGACCACAAGGACTGGAACGCGTTCCTCGAATACCCGACCGTGGAGAACATCTGCGAGCTGGTCTCGAAGAGGCTCCACGAGAAAATCAAGTTCCCGATGCACGTCCGCATCTGGGAAGGGCACGGGAAGTGGGCGGAGATCTGAGCGCAGCCTGATAACCTCCGACCGGCTTCGGCGGCCCATGTCCGACCTCACCGAGGCGATCGCGGCCGAGGCGCTCGGCGATTTCGCCAAGGCGCTCGATCACTATTCCCGGCTCACCGAATCCGGCTCGCCGCTCGACCGCGTGGGGATTTTTCAGGCCCTCGCCCGGTGCGCGGAGAAGCTTGGCCGCCTGAAGGACGCGGGCGGCTGGCGACGGAAAGCGGGACAGGCCTATCGCGCCCTTCGAGACGAGGAGATGAAGGCGGACGAACGCAATTATCTCGCCCTCGTCGAGTACCGCAACGCGGTCCAAGACCTCCATGGGGACGCGTCCCTCCCCGTCGTGGCGAAGGAATATTCCGCCGTCCTGAAGGACAACTTCTCCGGGGGGGCCGAGGGACTCACCCATGAAGGGCTCTTCGCGGGCTTCTTCTTCCGCGCCTCGGGCGACCATCTGACCGCCGCAAAATACCTGTTCGACACCGCGGAGGCCATGAGTGAGCAGGCCTCGACGACCGGCGATGCCGCCCTCCGAGCCTCGACGATCGAGACGTACGAAAAGGCCATGGACTCCGCGGCCAAGGCGGGGCGACCCGACGTCGCGCGCGTCGCGCAGATGCGCGCGTACGACCTCAAGCAGAAGGCGTGAGGATCGCGGAATGTGCACCCTCATCGGGCTCTGGCGGTCCGTCCCCGGCTACGACCTGGTCGTCGGGATGAATCGGGACGAAGCGTCGAGCCGCCCCTCGGATCCTCCCTTCGTGTGGGATGGAAC
>VBLT01000043.1 GCA_005878615.1 Methanobacteriota archaeon | reverse complement strand
TGGCGGTGGACCATATCGTGGCGGCCCTCTCGAGCGGGAAGCACGTGATCACCGCGAACAAGGGCCCGGTCGTCTACCACTATCAATGGCTTCGGAAGTTGGCCCGCGAGCACGGCGTCGGATTCCGCTACGAAGGGACCGTCATGGACGGCGCGCCGGTCTTCAACCTGTTCCAGGAGGCCCTTCGTGGCCTTCGCATCCAATCGTTCGAGGGGATCCTCAACAGCACGAGCAACCACATCCTGTCGAAGATCGAGGCGGGCGGGTCCTACGAGGAAGGCGTGGCCTCCGCGCGCGAGATGGGACTCCTTGAGACGGATCCTTCGATGGACCTGGATGGCTGGGACGCGGCGGTCAAGGCATGCCTGCTCGTGAACGTCCTGATGGGAGGCCGCCTCCGACCGGAGAAGGTTCGCAGGGAAGGCATCTCATCCCTCACGTCCACGCGCCTCGAGGCCGCCCGGGCCTCGGGCCACCGGATCAAGGTCATTGCCCGCGGATGGCGGGAGGGCCGGACGGTCCACGCCTCCGTTTCTCTGGAATCGATCCCGCCGGACCATCCGCTGTTCTCCGTCGACGGCACGTCGAGCTCGCTTGTGGTCCGGACGGACATGCTGAAGGAGCTGCAGATCGTCGAGCGCGACCCCGGATTGCGACAGACCGCCTATGCGATCTACTCCGATCTCCTCGCGATCCGCGACGGCCGGCTGATCCCCTGAGTCATTCTTATATCGCGCAGACCGGATGGTCCACCAAATGCGGGTCGTGCTCGGCGGGACCTTCGACGTGCTCCATGCCGGCCACGAAGCCCTCCTGAGCGCCGCCTTCGAGGGCCGGCCCGAAGAGGTGGTCATCGGCCTCACGACGGATCGCTTCGCGAAAGAGTCGCGGACGCACCTCAATGCCTTCTCCGTCCGAGAGCGCAATCTCAAGCGCCTCTTGGCCGCGCGCAAGTGGAGGCACGCGCGGATCGAAGCGATCGACGATCCGTTCGGACCCGCGGACGACCTGCCCGATCTGGACGTGCTCGTCGTCTCCGCCGAACGAATGCCGGTCGCCCTCACCTTGAACGACGCGCGCGCCGCGAAAGGCCTGCGCCGCCTCGCCATCCGCGCGGTCCCGATGGTGCTCGCGCAAGACGGTCTCCCGATTTCCTCCCGACGGATTCGGGAGGGATTGATCGACCGCCGGGGCCGCCGCCTCAAGCCCATGCAAGTGTTCGTCGGCTCGGGGAATCCGGTCAAGGTCCGGGCCGTGCGGGAGGTGTTCCGCGCGCTCGGATTGCCCGCGCAGGTCCGGGGTGTGCGGGTCCCCACGGACGTCTCCGACCAACCGTTCGACCACGAGGCGGTCCGCGGGGCGATCAACCGTGCGAAGGCCGCCATTCGCGAAGGCGATCTCGGGGTCGGCATCGAGGCGGGCCTGGTCTGGTCTCCCGTCCTGTCCGATTACTTCGACGTGCAATACTGCGCGGTCGTCGACCGCTCCGGCCGCCTCACGGTCGGCCACGGACCCGGCTTCGCGTATCCTGCCAAGGTCCTCGAGAAGGTGAAGGCCGGCTCCACCGTGGGAGAGGCCATGGATCGCCTGACCGGGATCCGCGGCATCGGCTCGAAACAAGGGGCCATCGGCCACCTGACGGAAGGACGGCTCGACCGCCGACGCCTTACGGAGTCCGCCGTGTTGATGGCTATGGTGCCCCGGATTCGGCGCGATCTATATTCGAAAGGCGCGACGGCGCGCTAGGCCATGTACATAGGCTGGACCGCGCAGCGACCGCACCAGATTGCGTTGAAGACCACGATGTTGTCCGCCCGGCCTTCCGCCGCCCAACCGCTCACGAACCGGTTCGCCCTCGTATGGTCCGGACACACGGCGGCGCCGCAGAAGCGGCAGATGGCCCGCGCGGGCTTGTCGCAGTAATAGCAGTTCATGCGGCCGGTATGCGGAGGCGGACGGAATAGGCTTTGCGAGCGTCGGAGCGGGCGGTTCGCACAACCTTTTTAGTGGTGACTCCGTTCGGTTCACCGGAGCCCCGCCGGTGACCGCCAAGATCGCGATTAACGGATACGGGACGATTGGGAAGCGGGTGGCCGACGCGGTCGCCGCCCAGGACGACATGCGCGTCGTCGGGGTGGCCAAAGCCAGGCCCGACTTCGAGGCCAAGATGGCCATCCGCAAGGGGTATGCGCTGTATGCCGCCACCGAGGACGCCGGGGCGAAATTCGAGAAGGCGGGCGTCAAGGTCTCCGGCGCCCTCGACGATCTCGCGAGGGCCGCCGACCTCGTCGTCGACTGTACCCCGGAGGATAGCGGATACAAGCCCCTGTACGAAAAGACCGGCGTCAAGGCGATCTGGCAAGGCGGCGAGGAACACTCGCTGACGAATCTTTCGTTCAACGCCGCGGCGAACTACGAGGAATGCCTCGGCGCCAAGTTCGTCCGCGTGCCTTCGTGCAACACGACGGGCCTCATCCGGACGCTCTATCCCCTCGACGCCCAGTTCGGCGTAACGGATGTCCTCGCGGTCATGGTGCGCCGTGCGACGGATCCGGGAGATTCGAAGAAAGGCCCGATCAACGCGATCGAGCCGGAGCTCGAGATGCCGTCCCATCACGGCCCCGATGTCCAGAGCGTCCTCCCGAAGCTGAACATCCATACGATCGCGCTGAAGGTGCCAACGACGATCATGCACGTTCACGCCGTGGCCGTCGATCTGAAGAAGGCGACGACCGAAGAAGCGGTCCTCGACGTGTGGAAGCGCTTCCCGCGGGTCGCCTTCGTCTCCGGCGCCGATGGGGTGAGGTCGACGGCCCAAATCATGGAGCTCGCGCGGGACTTGTCGCGAAACCGCGCCGATCTGTACGAGATCGCGGTGTGGAGGGATGGCGTCCACATGACCGACGGGAAGCGCCTCTTCTACTTCCAGGCCGTCCACCAAGAATCCGACGTGGTCCCGGAGAACATCGACGCGATCCGCTCGATGTTGGAGATCCAGAAGGACGGCCGAAAGAGCATGGAAAAGACGGACCACAGCCTCGGGATCGGCATCGTCAAGTAATCATCCGCCGCGGTGAGGGCGTCTAGCGGTTCTCCTCGAGTCGTCGGATTCGCTTCGTCGCCCTCTGGAGCACGCCCATCAACGCGTGGAACTCCCAAGCGCTCGGGACGGCTCGGCCGATCATCCGGCGGAACATGATCTTCGTGCGCGCGACCTTGTGGACCGGGTACTCGGTCGCCCTCAGGAGGTCGGCAAAGGCCGCGTGGAGGTTTTCCTTCTCCAAACCCGACATCGCGCGCGGGACCTTCCTCGAGGTCGCAGGGCCGAACAGCTCGTACAAGAGGATCGTCGCGGCGTGGGAGAGGTTCAGGATGGGATAGCCCGTCGACGCGGGGACCTTCACCAGCAAGTCACACTGGCGGAGTTCTTCATCGAGGAGGCCGAAGTCCTCGCGGCCGAAGAGGAGCGCGATCGTCCCCTGGACGTCGTGCACCTTGATCGCCAAGTCCCGCGGACCGATCGCGATTCGCGCGAATCGTTTCTCACTCTCCGTGTCGATGCCGGAGGTCCCGACGATGAGATCCGCATCCTTCAGCGCCGACGCCAGGTCGGGGAAGACCCTCGCGGATTCGAGGATGTCGACTCCATGCATCGCACGCTGACGGGCCTCGATGCCCAGCGGGCAGGGGTTGACGAGAACCAAGTCGCTTGCGTCGAAGTTCTTCATCGCGCGCGCGACGGCGCCAACGTTGCCCTCGTTCTTCGCCTCGACCAAGACGATCCGAGTCCGGGGCCCCACATCCGCTCGATATATCCAACGAGGGATATTCCTTGGCATGCGGGTCGCCCTCAAGATCGCCTACGACGGCCGGTCGTTCTACGGACACCAACGGCAACCGGATCGGCGGACCGTTGAGGGGGAATGCATCGCCGCCTTGCGGTCCGCTCGGTTGATTCGGGATCCCAAGGAAGCCTTCTTCCGAAGCGCGAGTCGGACGGACCGCGGGGTCAGCGCGATCGGGAACGTCATCGCGTTCGATGTTTCGCTCGAACCGGAGGCGGTGCTCGGCGCCTTCAACGACAAAGCCAGGGACGTCTGGGCCTGGGCGGTCGCGAGCGTCCCCGACGGATTTCACCCCCGGCACGCGCTGGAGCGATGGTACCGGTACTACCTGTTCGAGGATATCCCGGTGGATTTCCTTCGAAAGGCAGCGGCGGTATTCGTCGGAGTCCACGACTTTCAATCGTTCACGAAGGAGGAGCCGCTCGGCGAGCTGGCGTTGGACGAGATCGACGTCACGTCGTCGGAGGGAGCGATTTTGATTGACGTTCGAGCCCGCTCCTTTCGCCGCGGGATGGTCCGGCGGATCGTCGCCGGAATGGCCGCCGCGGCCCGGGAAGAGGTCGCCCTCGACGATCTCCGTCGAGCCCTGGCGGGAACGCGTCGGGACTTCGGCTCGGTTCCTCCGGAACCGCTCATCCTCATGGACGTCTCCTACGACTTCCCCTTCCGGGTGGTCTTGAAACCGAAGGTGGCGGACGAGTGGCGGGAGCGAGAGGCCGACAGCCTCCTCCGCGTCCAGCTTTTTCGGCTCGCTCGAGCGGCGGCGGTCCCGACCGCCTAGAGCGGATGAACGCGTCGTTGGTTTCACGATTGTTCGGTCCTTCCCGCCCGCTGTCGACTCGGCCGAACGCCGAAGGCCAACGTACCGGCTTGAAAAGGGTTAAATCGGGTGTCAACGTTGTTCTACTGAATGGGGGTTGTGCGGCATCTCGCAAAGAGAGCCTTGTTCCTCACAATCACATTCATCCTCGCCATTTACGCAACCGTCGTCATCGCGAACGGCGGGGGCGTGATCGACAAGCTGCTCAAGGATCAGATTCAGTTCGAACTGCGGCAGCGGTATGCGAACGACCAGCACTATCGTCAACTTCCCCCGGAGAAGCAGCAGGAGATTTTCAACACGACTTACAACGCGACGATCGAGGCGCGGGGGCTCAATGAGCCGTTCGTTGCAAAGTCGTTCCGGTACACGATCGACGCGTTGCAATTCAAGCTGGGCCTTGCGATCAACCTCCATACCTCGGATGGCTCCCGCGACGTCGGAGCGATCATCTTCGAACGCCTTCCGCGGACGCTCGTCCTTTTCACGGTCGCGAACATCGTCGCCGCGGTGTTCGGGATTTGGCTGGGCCTCTGGATGGCCCGGAAAGCGCTCTCCCCCTTCGACCGAGGGCTGACGGTCCTTTCCGTTACCACGTTCATCGTCCCGCCGTGGGTTTACGGGATCTTGTTCATCCTCTTGTTTGGATTCACGTGGCGAATCTTCCCGACCGCGGGATGGGTCAGCGCTCCTCCCCCGCCGCAAGGGCCGATCACGGACGCCCTTCCTCCTGTCATTGCGATGGGCATGTTGTTCGGCGGTTTCTTCTTCAATTCCTACGTCCGCGCGAAGTATCGCCGGATTGGCTACGCTGTCATGCTTGGTGGATTGGCCGTCGCAGCGGCTTGGCTGATCATGCCGTACGATTACTACAAAGACATCGAATGGCACATGGTGCTCCCGGCCATCGCGGTCGCCTTCTCGATCTTCGGTTCCTGGTCGTACACGACGCGGAATCTGGTCCTCCAGGTGATGGACGAGGATTTCGTTTTCGCAGCGCGGGCGAAGGGGCTGAAGGAGCGCGACGTGCTGAACAAGTACGTCCTCCGTGCCGCCTCGCCGCCCATCGTTACCTCCTTGGCACTCACGTTGGTCGCGGCGTGGACCGGCGCGATCATCACGGAGACGGTTTTCAACTATCCGGGACTTGGCCAGCTCTTCTTCGTCGCGATTTCGAATTTCGACGCGCCTGTCGTCGTCGGCCTGACCACAATTTACGCCCTCCTCCTGGTCCTCACTGTGTTCGGCCTCGATCTCACCTACAGCCTCCTCGACCCGCGGATCAAGGCGATGCGGAGGTAACGGCGTGGCGGCACCGGTTCCGATCGGCCTGAAGGCCGCCCTCCTGGACGCCGTCCGCACGAAGAGCGGCATGGTCGGGACCGGGATGCTCGGGTTCCTGATCCTCCTCGCCATCTTGGTCCCGGTCTTCGCTCCCTACGATGTCATCAAGGCGTGGGGAGGCACGGACGCGTGGCAGGACAACCCGAAACTGGCGGCTCCCGAGTGGTCCGAGGTGTTCTCCGGTGGGAAACATCTCCCTAGGACGATCTTCCTCACGCCCGCGGGAACCCCGGGCGGATTCCTGAAGTTCCGGACGACCGAAAACGTTAGCGACGGAAAGGGAAACTGGAACAATTTCACATTCCTCGGCCTCAAGAAGACTTTCGGCTTCCAGGCGGACGACTTCCCGTCCGAGATGACGGTGTACCTCAACACGATGTTCACCCAGGCAGGGAACCTGTCCAAGCCGCCGGCGATTTCAGTCATCTTTCAGCGTCCCGATAACAAGAACCTCACCCTCCTTGACGACACCCCACGGCTGAGCACGACCGACATCAATCGCTTCCCGAACACGAAGAGCAATGCGTATGCGGTTTCGCAGCCGATCAAGGACACGCCCTCCTACAAGATCCTCGACAATCTGCGGGAGTGGCTCATCGCCAACAACGTCACGACGCGCGCGGAAGCGTACGATCCTCAGTTCTACGTGCAGCCCGAAGTCCTCCTTTTTGCTCAGTTGGATCGAAGCATGCTGAGTAAGAGCACCGCGCACGTACTGAAGGGGGACTACAGCCTCCGAATCGAGCTGGTTGGATTCGAGAACACAGACGACGCGAACGCTCGCGGGATCGTCTTTGGCACGGTGTTCGGGCTCGCAGGGACGGACGACGCGCGCCACGATCTGCTCGTCGGTCTGCTTTGGGGCGCTCCCGTGGCCCTAGCGTTCGGGACGGCCGGGGCCCTCGTCGTCGTGCTGATTCAAATGATCCTCGGCGCCATCTCTGGCTGGTATGGAGGGGCGGTCGACGAACTCGTTCAACGCGCCGCCGACTTCTATCTCATCATCCCGACCTTGCCGATTCTAATCCTGATTTCCTTGCTCTACCGTCCGAGTATCGTCGCGATCCTGTTCATCCTGGTTGCTTTCGGAATCGTCGGATCGACGACGAAAGTCGTCCGCAGCATCGTCCTTCAAGTAAAAGAGGAGCAGTTCATCGAGGCGGCTCGGTCCTATGGCGCGAAGAAGACTCGGATTCTCTTCCGGTACATCCTGCCGCGGGTGATGCCCTACACCTTCGCCCTCATCGCCCTGACGGTCCCCGCGTTCATCTTCCTCGAAGCCTCGTTGAGCTTCTTGGGGCTCGGCGACCCTGTCCTGCCGACCTGGGGCCATACGCTCGGCCTGGCGTACAACAACGGGGCCCTGTTCTACGGGTTCTGGTGGTGGATCGTCTTCCCCGTCGTGGGCATCATCTTCGCGACGATTGCGTTCGCCCTTCTGGGATACGCGTTCGACAAGGTCCTGAACCCAAGGCTGCGGGAGCAGTAGGGGATTCCTCCCATGGCAGTCCTGGACATACGGAATCTCATCTATTGGTATCGAACCCGCCGCGGCGCGGTCCACGCCGTCGACAATATTTCCTTCAAGTTGGAGCAGGGCGAGACGATCGCCGTCGTCGGCGAGAGCGGATGCGGAAAGACCTCGACCGCGAACGCGATCCTTCGTCTCCTGCCGAAGAACGTCGAGCGCTACGAGGGCGAGATCTGGTTCGACGGCCAGGACATCATGGCCCTCGGCAACGAGGATTTCCGGAAACAAGTCCGGTGGAAAGGCATCTCGATGGTCCTCCAAGGCGCCCTGAACGCCCTCAACCCGACGGTGCGTGCCGGCGCCCAGGTGGCGGAACCTCTCATCGTCCATTACGACGTGGATCGAGACGAGGCGATGGAGCAGGCCATCGCAGCGATGAAACGGGTCGGCCTCCCGCAAGACATCGCCCGTCGGTATCCCCACGAACTCAGCGGGGGCATGAAGCAGCGGGTCGTCATCGCGATGGCGCTCATCCTCAAACCCAAGGTCGTCATCCTGGACGAGCCCACGTCCGCGTTGGACGTGATGACCCAAACGAACATCATCAACCTCCTGAAGGAGATGAAGGCCGCCGAAGGCCTCTCGTACATCTTCATCACGCACGACCTGGGGCTGGCGAGCGACCTCGCCGACCACGTCGCGATCATGTACGCCGGTGAGATCGACGAGATCGGGCCCGCGGACCACGTCTTCGTCCACCCGAAGCACCCGTACACCGGACGACTTCTCGCGAGCGTCCCGCGCCTGCGGAGCGAGGACGCGCCCGAGTTCATTCCTGGGGCCCCGCCCGACCTGACCCGTCCGCCACCGGGATGCCGTTTCCACCTCCGCTGTCCGGTCGCCTTTGAGAAGTGCGGGTGGGTCGCCGAAGAGTTCGTCGACCGCCTGCGCCTCCTCCAGGCGACCACGCAGGGGAAGGAAGGATTCCCGCGATTCAGCGAGGTCGAGGCGAGGGGCACCCAGATGGTCGTGCTCCGAGCGGATTCCGACTCGCCCGAAACCCTCGCGGCCAGTTTTTCCGAATTCGTGAAGTCCGGCCGAGAGACGAATCCGTTCCTGAAATCGGTCCGGTCCGTCGACGCGAAGACGAAGGCGGTCGCCGTGACCTTGCATGAAGGCGCGCCGCCTCCCCTGATCGGCGAAGAGTGGAGGGCCGCATGCTGGCTCGTGCAGGAGGCGACGGCACACGATACCATCCCAGCTTGAGGTCGGTCCTCAGCCGGCGGAAGCGGAACTATCCGCCAACATCATCGAGCTCCACAACCTTCGGAAATGGTACGACATCAGCCTCGGGCTGCTGAAAGGCTCGATCCCGTTGAAGGCGGTCGACGACGTCACCCTGTCGATCAAGCGGGGCGAGACGGAGGCGATTGTCGGGGAGAGCGGCTGCGGCAAGACGACCCTCGGCCGGTCGGTCATCCGCCTCCTGGAGCCGACGGACGGGCAGTTGCTGTACGGGGGCCAGGACATCACGCATCGTCGAGAGAAGGAGTTGATCTGGCTCCGGCGAAAGGCGCAGATGATCCCGCAGGATCCCTACTCGAGCGTGAATCCCGCGTTCAGCGTCTTTCGGATCATCGAGGAGCCGCTCATCATCCACGGGTTCAAGGATCCCGACGAGCGACGCGAGGCTGTGTACAAGGCCCTCGAGAACGTGAAATTGAATCCTCCGGAGTTCTTCGCGCAGAAGTATCCGCACATGCTCAGCGGCGGTCAGCGGCAACGCGTTGCCGTCGCCCGGGCGATGATCCTCAACCCGGAGTTCATCCTCGCGGACGAACCCGTGTCCATGCTCGACGCATCCGTCCGGATTTCGATCCTGAAACTCCTCCGCAGCATCCAGGGCCGATTCCGAATCTCGTTCCTCTACATCACCCACGATTTGGCGACCGCGAAGCACTTCTCCGATCGGATCGGGATCATGTACGCAGGAAAGCTGGCCGAGGAGGGAGCCGTCGGCGACGTCCTCCGCGAGCCGTTGCATCCGTACACGATGGCACTGATGAAGGCGATCCCTGACCCGGATCCGGCGAACCGTCACTCGCTCCGAGAAGCGCTTCCTGGTGAACCGCCAAACCTCGTGGACCCGCCGTCCGGATGCCACTTCCATCCCCGGTGTCCCATCGCGAAGGCCGGCCTCTGCGATGTCGTCGATCCGGAGTTCCGCGAACTGCGGCCGGGACACTGGGTCGCGTGCCACCTGGCTCAATGATCGGGACGCGGCCCGCCCTCCTCTTCCGGTAGAAGAACCAAATTGCGATCACCACGAATGCGGCCGCGCCGAGTCCTCCGACGATGAAGAGTAAGTACGGCGGCGCGGGCTGAAGCGGGAGGGGGACAACGAAAGCCACGACGTCTCCCGTGGCGGTCTCGTTGCCCGATTGGGCATCCGCGCGGTACTCGTACCGCTGGCCCGCGGTCAAGTTGGAAATCGTGACGGTGAACCGGCCTGCGTGATCCGTCACCTGCGGCGCGGTGTAATTCCACGTGGTCGTCCCCGCGGGGCGGATCGCAAAGCGGGTTTCCGCGGAGGCGTGGGTGCCCAAGGAGACGATCTCCCCCTCCAACGTCGTTCGGGGCACGCTCGTCTGTAGGGGACGATGCGTCCGGACGGATAGCGCGATGGCCCCCTCGGTATACTTGAGGTCCCCGTTCGTCCAATCGTAGTACGCGATGCGAGGGAGCCCGCCGCGATCCGCCGCGAGGCTTGTGTACCACCCGACCACGCCTCCCGTGTCCGCAGTCTCTCGGATCCAACCGGAGGGCATCCGAATCGCATAGCGGAGCTCGCCGACCAGCCGAGCGTAGTAGGCAACGTGCACGCGATCGAAGCGATCGATGGCGAGGCTCGCGTCCCACCCGGCATCGTCGTTGCCATCGATTGTCGAAATGGCCCACGTCCCGTTGACGCGCTCGGCGTATCGGAGGGTTGTGTTGACGCTGTCGTAGTAGGCAATATGCGGCGCTCCGCCGGAGTCGAGCCCGATGGTGGAATACCAACCTGCGTACGGACTTGGGTCCACCATCTCGGTCTGCCAGACCCCCGCGACCCTGGCGGCGTATCGTAAGACTCCGTTGCCGTAGTACGAGATGTGAGGCTCGCCGGAGCCATCGACCGCAAGCCCGATGTAGCGGGAAATCACCGTCGTCCGATCGACGGTCTCGAACGCCCAGGTAGTGCCCGTCCTCACCGCGTACCGCAGCCAACCGTTGCTTGCCGTGTACGAAAGCATCGGCCGTCCGGTCGGGTCGATGACGAGCCGGTTGTACCCTTCCGAATAGCCCAGGTCGACCGGGGTGACGGTCCATCCCGATGCGTTTCGTGTCGCCAGTTCGACCACGTGCGATTCTCCCGCGACAAAGGAGAGGTACAAGGTCGCGTTGGGCCCGAAGGCCAAGTTTGTGTTGCCCTGCGATGAGCCGACGCTCGCGACGGGTTCCGTCGTCCAATTACTTGTGGATCGATGTGCGACGCGCACGATTCCAAGGGTCTCATCAATGTAGGAAATGTACGGCTCGCCGCTGCCGTCGAGGACGATCGAGGTGAACAGCCCCGTGTCGTCGTTCGGGTCCACCCGGGATACGCTCCATGCATACGGAGGCACGGCCGCCCTCGCAATTTGGTCCACCGGTCCAAGGGAGACGAACAGGACCAGGCCCACGAGCATGAGCGCCAAGATCCCAACGGGGATCGCGGAGCGATTGGTTTCGACCCGACGTTTCGAGCTCACCTGACTTGCGCGACGCATGTGAGACCGATTCGATACGGAGTCTCCGACGAACTTGAATCCATCGATGCCGACCGCGACGACGCTGGGCCGGTCGTGGCTTGGGACGAAATTCGCACGAACGCATTTTTTTCTTGGGACGGTTGTCGAAATGCAACCTTGAATTTTGCGGTTGCGGGGATAACACTAAATACGGTGGCCCAGATAGGGCGGGTTAGCGGTGACTCGGAGGGAGAGGAGGAACCTCTTCTTTCGCCGAGCCCTAGGGGAGACGATATGAAGAAGTTGATAGCAGCTCTGCTAGTGCTGAGCGTGCTCGTCGGCGCCTTACTCGTGGTCGTGTCCACGAACGCCAAGGCGGCGACGTCTCGCATGGGCGGCTGGGCAGACTCTGTTATTTGGAGTGAACAACCAAACCAGGCACAGGCACTACTCGATTTGCAAAATAACGGCACGGGCGGAATGGACCTCTATATGTTCCAGCTGAGGACCGCGACGGATATCCAGAGCGCGAAACAAAATTCGGCTCTTTCGACGATCGACGTCTCTGGAAGCACGGATCCGATTTTCGTGAACCCAGTTCCCGTGAACCAGACGCTTGCACCCGGCAAATTCAATCCGTTCGCCTATCGGCCCGTCCGAGAGGCGTTGAACTACTTGCTGGATCGAGCGTACATCGCTCGCGAGATTTTCGGCGGGACCGCGATCACCCACACGACGCTGTGGTTCTCGCAATCGCCGGAATACGGTCGCGATGCGTTGTTCTTTAACAACCTGGAACTCAAGTACGCCTACAATCCCGACACCGCTCGGACGATGATCTTCGACGCCCTCGCGGGCGTCCCCGGGGTCACGTTCGACAGCGGCGTTTGGAACTATCTGGGGTCACCGATCATCGTCAACATCGTTCAGCGGATCGAAGACCTCCGGTTCCAGATTGGCCAGTACGTCGCCCAGCAGATCAACACGATGGGATTCACGGCAAACCTGATTCCCAAGAGCGGCGGTGGGGCGTTCGCGATCGTCTACAACGGTCCCCCGGACACGGGGCTATGGCAGTTGTACACGGAAGGCTGGGCTCAGACGGCCCTCGTCGCGTGGCAGGATTCCGATCCGGACTTCTACCTCTGCGGCGGAGAGGGCAGTGCGATCTGGTACACCTCCGGTGGACCGTATCGCCCTGATCCCGAACTCGCCGACGTGTGCCACAAGCTGCTGTACGCCGAATACACGTCCCTCGCCGATCGGCAGAGCTTGATCGAGAAGTCGATCGACCTCGCCCTGAAGCAGGGCATCCGCGTGTGGACGGTCGCTGGTGCGACGTTCGCCTACAGTAAGCGGCTCGCGCCGTTCGCCTACGACCTATCGGGCGGTCCGTGGAGCTTCTTCACGACCCGCAGCGCCGCGTTCCATGATGCGAACGGCAACCCCGCGGTGGGCGGACAACTGAAGCTGGGGCAGCGCCTCATGTTCCTGTCGCAGTGGCAACCGTGGCAGGGCTTCGGCTGGCTGTACGATGACTTGGTCCGGTCGGCCTTTACCGACTACGGAACATGGCTCGATCCGCACACGGGCAAGTACATCCCCGTCCGGTCCGCCTTCGACGTCGCGACCGCGGGCCCAACCGGGACCATGGACGTCCCGTCGACCTCGTACACCTTCGACACCACCTCGAACGGGTGGGCACAGGTGGGCGCAGGTGTCAAGTCCCTGTCGAAGGTGACCTTTACCTTCACGTTCGGGAAGTGGCACGACGGTACCGACATGACGATGTCCGACGTCCTGTACGCGATCTCGCTCGGCTTCCGCCGCGACCATGGTGACATCGATGCCGTCGACCATGACTCGGCGTTGCCGGGAACGCGCCTCTTCGTCAACACGTTCCGGGGGCTGAACGTCGTCGACCCCACGCACCTCGAGATTTACGTCAACTACTGGCACCTCGACCCGAGCTACATCGCAGGGACCGCCGACTTCTTCCCGTCGATTCCCTGGGAAGCGAGTGAGCTCGCGATGGCGACCGTGCTGCACAACAACACTCGAGTGAGTGAGGTCACGGCCTCGACGGACGGCAAGGAGGCGCTCGACGTCACGAAGGGTGCGTCGGTCGGCTTCATGGACCGTGAGATCTCGGACCGCAATGTGACGTCGACCTGGGTCCCGCCGGGCTTCGCGAGTGGACCATTCCCCATCTCCAGCGCGGATGCCACGGCCCGATGGAACTCGTTGAGCACATGGCGGACCGCCAAGCTCCACTACTACCCGAGCAACGGCCCGTACATGCTCGACACGTTGACACCCGCGTTGATCGCCGCGCACCAGGTCGTCCTGGCAAACAACCCGAACTATCCGTTCCCAGCGGACCACTGGGCCAGCTTGGTCACCCCGAAGATCCCGTCGGTCAGCATCGGCGCAATCTCGAGCCAGTGCGGACCCACGGTCGCGCCAGGTTTCGCGACGACGGTGAACATCTCGACCTCGGTGTCGGGCTCGCCGTACGCGAACGTCGACATGAACTGGCTGATCGTGAACCCGGCTTCGGGCGCGGCCTTGCTCGCGGGAGTGCCGACGGCAGCGGGCACCGGAACTTGGCAGATCGTCTTGAACGAGACGCAGACCGGCCAACTGATCCCAGGAGCCTACAACCTGCGGACGATCACGGTCGGGCGGGAAGCGGTCGTCCCGGTGATCAGCACGAAATCGTTCGTGGTGATCCCCGCGGTCATCTGCTTCCGGTCGCTGCTGGACACCAAGATCGGCGAAGTCAACGCTGATATTGGGAAGCTCCAGACCGACCTGACGACCGCGAACAACAACTTGGCCAGCGCGAACGCGCAGATCAGTTCGCTGACCGGGTTGCTGTACGCGTCGATCGGGATTGCGATGGTCGGCGTGGTCGTCGCGATCATCAGCGTCGCGATGCTGATGCGCCGTGGCGGCCGTGGCGGCGGCAAGGGCGGCGGCAAGTCGCCCGAAGAGATGTCCGGGGACAGCCCCGAAGAGCTCTAGGCGTGAATTCGGGGGCCCGCAAGGCCCCCGACCTTTCCATTTTCTCTCTTTCCTTTCCTATCTTCTCTTCTTCGGCCTTCCGAACTCGTCCCGGAATCGCATGATCTCTCCCGCCATCATCCTCGGCAGGAAACTGATCAGTCCCAGGAGGACGAGCGCCGTCGCGGGCAGGGCCAACCATCCGAGCGGCACGGTGACGGAGTAGGCGACGACGTTGATCTCGTAGGGAATCGAGAAAGAGGCGACGTTGAGGAGGATCAGGTGGGCGACCTGACCGGAGGTCGTCACGGTCCGATTCGAGCAGCCGAACCAGGAGGCCGGCAGCGCTCCGGTCTGGTTGAACCGAATGGCCTCGGCATCGGTCGCGGGGTAGACGCGGAGCTCGCAGGCTCCGGTGACGTCGGTTACCTGGAGGAGTCCGGGACTCACCGCGGGAAGATCGATCGTTGCATTGCCGGGACCGGCGCTCCCCGTGTAGTTGTTCGAATAGTAGGTCCGCTGGTCCGAGGTCAGGGAAAGGAGGCCGAGCGCGAGGCCGGCCATGACCAGGAGGAGCGGCGCGAAGACGCGGAAGAAAGTTGCGAGCAGGGAGAGAGCATGTTGCCAGCGAGGTCCGGGGGACGGCGTCGCCTCGGTCAACCCGGCAAACGAGGACCATGGGCCATATCAACGTTCCTCCGCCGCAACCCATTTATCGCGGTCTCGACTCTGCGACGGTGTGCACGTCGCTCTCACCGGGACACCTGGGACGGGGAAGTCCTCGGTCGGGGTGGCACTCGAACGACGGGGCTACGTCGTGATCGATCTCGATGAGCTCGCGCGCCGCGAGGGCCTGATCGTCGGAAGGGATGAGGCCCGGCAGACCGACGAGATCGACGTGGATGCCCTCCGACGAGCCGTCCGAGTCCCCGCCAAGATCGCCTTCCTCAAGGGCCACTACAGCCACTTGATGGACGTGAACCTGGCCATCGTCCTGCGGTGCCGACCGTCGGTCCTCCGCTCACGGCTCGAGGAGCGGGGCTGGCCGGAAGCGAAGGTCCGGGAGAACGTCGAGGCCGAAGCGATCGACGTGATCCTCCAGGAAGCGACGAGCCGGTTGCCCTTCGTCTTCGAGATCGATACCTCGAACACGACCGCGGCGCAGACGGCGGAGCGGGTCCTTGCGATCCTCCAAGGGAAGCGCGAAGGGCACGAGCCCGGGTCGGTCGATTGGAGCGACGAGGTGCTGTCCTGGTACTAGACCGCTACCGCATCCTGGCGGATCGTTTCCTCGTCCCCGTCGCAAGGCGGATGATCCGCGTCAATCCGAACGCCGTGTCGTGGGCCGGATTCCTCGCGGCGGTGGGAGCGGGGATCGGTTTCTACGTCGGCGGAGCCGGCTTCCTCGGCCTCGCCCTCCTGTTGATCCTCGTCAACTCCTACTTGGACGCCCTCGACGGGAAGATCGCCAGGCTCGCCGGCAAGGCGTCCGCCCGCGGCGACTTCGTGGACCATGTGTTCGATCGCTACGCGGACGTCCTCATGCTCGGAGGCGTCTCTTTCAACGCGATGTACTGCCACCTGTCCATCGGGACCCTCGCCCTCCTGGGCGTGCTCCTGACCTCGTACATGGGGACGCAGGCCCAGGCCGTCGGCCAAGGCCGCGCGTACGGAGGGATCCTTGGCCGCGCGGACCGCCTCGTGCTCCTGTTTCTCGGCGGATTGATCCAGTGGATCGTGGCGCCGTCGGGCGGCGTGACGGTCGGCCTCGGTGCGGCCGTCTTCGGTCCGCTCGAGTGGTTCATGGTCCTGTTCGCCATCCTCGGGAACGTGACCGCGGTCCAAAGGGCGCTCAAAATCTGGCGCGGGTTCCCGGCCTAGGTCGCCGTGGACGCGCTCTCTCCCCGAGGCCGACGCTCCCGTCCCTTGATCCGATAGTAGGAGAGCGGGTGTTTGATCGTCAGGCAGATGCGGTCCGGACCGGGGCAGATCCCATAGGACTTCATCGTCGAGCATTCGGGCGGCGTATATTCCGTCGGGCTCGAGGCCCCGGTGATGTGGTCGATCTGGTACTTCGTCACGTCCGCCGCAAAGTCCGGGACGTCGCCGAAGACGCGGAAGATCTCCTCGTTGCCGAGGCCGATGTGATGGAGGAACGCGACGATCGCGAAGCGGCCCATGTGGGGGACGTTCTCGTGGTTCTGGATCTGCGCGAGCAGATTGTACATGCACGGCGGGAAGCGGGTGATGCTCACCTTCCCGATATCCTCGGCCTTGAAGGTGGCCTTCTTCGCCTCCAGGAGTCCGCGGATTTCCGAGAGGTCGGACTTGAACGCCGCGACGATGTCGTCGTTCACCGGGAGGGGCAGGCCCTGCTCGATGTGCCGCTGGACCGCATTCCGCAGGACCCGGAGCGCTTTCTGACGGCGCAGCGTCACGTAGCCACGTTCGAGCGGCTGGTTGATCAGTTTCCAGGGGGCGTCTCGCATCGTGTTCGTGAACCGAAGGAAATCGGAGAAGTGGATGCGGAATCCTCCGTCCTCGCGGCGGAGATCCATCGGCAGTTCGGCGGCGACGTGCAAGATCGCCTCGTCCGAGTCTTGCCCCAGCAGGCCCTCCGCGGCGATGGCCTCCCGGAGCGCGAAGCGCCTCGTGAGGTACGTGTCGCCGAGGGCGGAGACCAGGATCCTCGCGACGGGATAGGCCAGCAGCTGGGACAGCTGATCCGCGGGCGCGATGGCGACCCGCGGGGATTCGGGGCCCTTTTCCAGCGCCTCGTGCACGCGGGTCCGCCCCAGGGCTCTCGCGCGGGCGTACGCGGGCTCGGACAGCAGTTCCTCGAGGGTCACGCCCTCCGAGCGGATGAAGGCGGACGCCTCCCGGAGAAAGGGATACTTCGCGAGGGCCGACAGCTCCACGGCCGTCGGAACGCACTCGCGGTTAAAGGCGTTCGTGGGAGGGGCGCGAACGTGGCCGACCGCGGGCCGGCCGAAGGTCTTTCTGCAACCCGATGATTGGCGAGTCCGTGGGCGAGATCCAGGGGTATTTCGCGGTCCATTCCCAAGGTCTTGGGCATGCGACGCGGGCCGTGGCCCTCGCCCGCGGGATGCAGGCCCGCCGCGAGGATCTTTACTTCCTCTTCCTGGCCGGCGTCCCGGCCCTCGACCTCGTCGTGGCCAGCGGGTTCGATGCCCTCACCGCGCCGCCCGCCCCCGATTGGCCCGCGAAGGACGGGGTCCTCCAACCGGTATGGCGCTGGTACGTCGAGTATGCCCGCTACCTGCGGGTCACCCGGAGGTTCCTCCGACGGGAGGGAGATTGGAGGTCCAACCGGTTCCTCCTTTCCGACGGAGAAGTCGCCTCGGTTCGCGAGGCCCTGCGTCACAACGTTCCGACCGCGATGATCGTGAACACGCTCCGTCACGATTTCGCGCAGGACCCCGCATCGCGGCTCCTGGAGGGATACGGGAACCGGTGGTTTTCGTCCCTCGCCCGTCAGGTCGATCTCATCCTCGCGTTCGACGACGCCCCACCATGGCCCAACGTCCGGCGGATCGCTCCGGTCGTACGCCCCTTCAGCGCTTCCCGAGAGAAATTGCGGGAGGACCTGTTCCTTCGCAAGAAGACGATCCTCGTGACCGCTGGAGGGACGGCAATCGGAGAGTACCTTCTCAGTGCCGCCATCGAGGCCTTTCGCGGCCTCGACCGAGACGAGGTCTCGATGGTCGTCGTGAGCGGGCCGAGGCTGAAGGTGGATCCCGCGCCTGGCGTGTACACCTTCGGATTCCTGCCGAACCTGCAGGACTACGTCCTCGCGGCGGACCTCGTCATCACGACGGGCGGCAAGGGCACGGTGAATGAAGCGCTCGCCGCCGGGACCCCGATCATCGCGATCCCGCCGAAGGGGCACGTCGAGGCGGAGCGGAACGCGGCGGGACTCGGCTACCGGCACGAGGACCTCGCCCGACTCCGCGAACTCATCGTCGAGAAACTCGCAGTGGGCCGCTTGCCTCCCGGACCAACGGGGAACGAGGAGGCGGTTCGGATCCTCCTAGAGTTCCTCGACTCCAAGGTCGAGTCTGACTAGACCCGCTGAATCAGCGACCGATCGACTTGGGCGATGGCGGCGCGGCCCGTAAGGGCCATCGCGAGTTCGAGTTCGCCCCGCAGATGTTCGAGGACGCGCCGGACTCCGTCCGAGCCTCCGAGGGCGAGTCCCCACAGGATGGATCGGCCGATCAGGACGGCCTTCGCGCCAAGGGCGAGCGCCTTGAGGACATCGGTCCCTCGCCGGACGCCGCCGTCCATGAAGACCTCGACCCGCCCCTGCACGGCCGCGACGATGTCGGGCAACGCCTCGAGGGTCCCGACCGTCGAATCGAGCTGGCGTCCTCCGTGGTTCGAGACGATGATGCCGGCCACGCCGTGCTCGACGGCCAGGGTCGCGTCCTCGGCGGTCAGGATCCCCTTCA
>VBLT01000042.1 GCA_005878615.1 Methanobacteriota archaeon | reverse complement strand
GAGACCTACGAACGATTGGGCGAACCGGAAGCTGCCGCGGAATGTCGCCGTCGCGCGGCGGAATCTTCCCGCTGAGGTCCCTCCTTCTCGATTGCCTCGACTACCGCGGAGCGCATCGACAATCGGTCGGCATCTGGAGCAAAGTCTTTTGACCGCTCACTTGCCTCGCTGTCCTCCCATGCGACTTGTCCTACTCGGACCGCCCGGCGCCGGCAAAGGCACGCATGTAACGCCCTAGCTGGTTCCCGCCGGGACACTCGGCACACCGAATGTCAAACGCAAGCCGTCCTAGCCGTTCTGTCTGGCGTGTACCTGCTGGGCGTCGAGACCACCTCTGTTCGCTCTCAAGCCGAACTTTCTTGGGGCTCCATGTTCATGTCCACACGGTGGCGGGGGAAATTCCGAATCCCTTGCGCAGCCTCTTCTGGGGCCTGCTCGGGTTCACGATTCTCATGTCATTCGTTGCTTGGGCCGATATCGGAGAGCTCTTTGTCCCGCCGTCGACGGGCCCCGGCGTCCGGCTCGTCGACATGCCCGCTCCGCTCCTTGCCTTGAACCTCGCGCTGTGTGCCCTCCCCGTCGTCGCCTTCGTATTGATCTTGGCGGGCGTGGCGGGGATGCTGCGGTGGACGCCGGGGCTGTTATCGACACTCTCGTGGCGCGTGGGGAAACTCCGATTCACCCCCCTTCGCTTCGCCGCGATCCTCGTACTGTCCTGGAGTTTGTTCTTCATCGCCGTGGTGGTCTTTGCATTGTTGGAAATCCTCGGGACTTCGGTCAATCCCGCGATTGTGCTGGGGGGAGGCCTCACGGTCAGCCTGCTCCCCATCGCCATTGGATGGTACTTCATGGTGATGTCGGGTTGGGTACTCTCTCCAGGAGCGACCCGATGGGAGCGCATCGCGATTCGCATCGCGGTGATTAGTGCGGGATTCCTCGCTGCGTTACTGATTGCTGCACGGGTAGCAGCGACCTTCGCGATGGGTTCTTTCGCACTGGATCCGGGCGCCCGGATTCCGCCATTGGTACCTTGGGCGGATGTTCCCGCCGGAGTCGGCGGATTCGGATCGCTCGTGGTCCTCACCACGGTTGCAAAGCGAGCCGCGGCTCGAGGGAGTCCGGTGCCGGCACCGGAGAAATCACTTCAGTTTACAACACGTGAGAAGGGCTCGGAAGACAAAGCGGAATTCGTCTGCTCCGAATGTGGCCGCGATGTCTCGCAAGAAGACAAGGCATGTCCCCATTGCGGTGCGCTGATTGAGGGATAGCAGCCTCGGGCGAACGCCCTGCTGTCAAGCAAATCGCATCCTTTCGATGACAATCGGCTGTCCAATTGTCCGCGATCCTCCAACGGTTCGGGTTCGATTCCGGCGGGGTTCGAACCGGATTGAGTTTGGGTCCGGGCTGACCCATTCTCACGGAAGGCTGGGAGGCTCGCCATTGAGCCGTCCACCCACCCGTGAAAGGAACATGAGCCGCTAGTTCGAGATCGTCCCCATTCCGTGATTTCTAGCTTCGCGCTGGAGCCGCAAGGGCCGCGATCCCGTCGAGGGGAATCGTAAAGTTGGAGACACGATACTTCAGCTCGTACTCGAGTTCGTAGAGGGCCTTCTCCATCGCCCAACCTCGAATCAGGCGCCGGGCCCCCCTAGATTCGAGATTGTGATACAACGCCGAGTGAGTGAGGTAGGCTTCCATGAACCGTTCGACCATCCCCCCTTCCCAAGCTGTCAGTTCTTCCAACGGCGCCTCGGAGGAGGCTAGGTGCGAGGTCGGGTCCGGATCCGACCCACGATTTGAGGGCTTGCGAACGAAATCGCGGATTACAAAGTGCCGTACGTAGGCGAAGGATCGAACGAGGCTCCCGACGTCGCGGAGCGGAGGCAGTTTCCTTCCCCGTTCCCCCGAAGTCCGGTCCGGCTCGCCCTCGAAGTCGACAAAAAAGAGCTCGCCGTCCGAACGTCGTCGGAGCACTTGGGCCAAATGGAGATCGGAGTGAACGACGCTTTTCAGTCCCCCCACGCTTGCCTCGAGTTCTCGGAGAGTTCCCTCGATGCGCGGACGCAAGTCGAGCAGCTGGGCCCGAGCCCCACGGGCCGATTCGGTTACGGCCGGGTCCTCCGAATGGGCGAGCTGGCCGAGCCGCCGAAGAGCCGATCCGAGAGACCGGGTGGCCGATTTGAAAGTGTTTCGGAAATCCTCCTCGGTGAACGGCTCGGCCTGCCAAAGTCCCGGATGGTGGTCGATGAGGGCCTCATGAAGCGCAGCCGTGGCCTCGCCGAGTCCGGAGGCGAGATTGAGACCGGCGGCCGAAATATCCTCCCGAGGGTCGGCCTCCCGACCCAAGGACTTCCGCCATCCGTCGCAAAACCAGGTGAACAGGTCGATCGCATCCACATGATCGGTCGCGATCCCTACCACCAGGCGGTCCGGTCCCTGTCCGAGTGCGATATCACCGAGGTGTCGAGCCACATGAGGAAAGTGGCGGGCATGCAACCGAGCCAGGATTTCGGGTTCCCGATTTCCGGTGTCGAGGAACTTGTACGATTTCAGGACGACGTCTCCCGAACCCGTCGCGATCCGGAGGACAACGTTCGAGGTGTCTCCGCCCAGGATCGGGGAGGCCCCTCGAAAAGCGCCGATGCCATCCCCATGGAAGGTCAAAGAATCTCCTGATCCGGTCCGGAGTTTCGCTCCTCGTCGAAACGCGTCCACCACGAATCGCGCGTAGACCTCTCGACGCTCGGCCTCCATGACGTAGATGGGACTCGCGCCACCTTCGAGGGCGACGGCTTCCCGATCGAATCGGGCCCGGGCGATCGAAAGTGGGAGATGGATCGGGCGCGCGCCTGCGCCCGGATCCGTCGCAAGAAGGAGGAAGAAGACGATGGCCTCGGTTCCCGATTCCGACAGAATCGCACGATCCTTGACATCGAGTCGCGTCGTAATGCGGATGGAGTCACCGCACCACCGAAGCGACCCAAGCCAGGTCCTCAGGGGGCGGGACGTTCGGAGCGCCCGATCCGTGACCTCGATCGCGTCGTCGAATCGCGAGGGCATCACGTCAGCGACCGATACAGTTCCAGGGTCTTGGCCGCGATCCGGTCCCACGTGAACTGGCGAAGCACGTGCCGCCGGCCTGCCTTCCCCATCGTTGTACCCGTGGTCGGGTCTTCCACGATGCGCGTGATCGCATGGGCGAGTTTCGCGGGCTCACTCGGAGGGACGAGGAGTCCCGTCTCTTCGTCGACCACGACTTCCTTGATGCCGCCGACCCGCGTCGCCACGACCGGCGTCTCGCAGGCCATCGCTTCCAGGTTGATGATTCCGAACGGTTCGTAGACGGAAGGGCATGCGAAGACGGCGGCTTCGTTGTACAGATTCACGAGGTCATGGTCTTCGAGCATTTCTCGAATCCAGACCACGTCGTTTCTGAGCTTCAGCGCGGCACGGAGATCGTCCTCGATTTCCGGGGTGTCCGGCTTGCCGGTCGCCAGGACCAACGTGGTCCCTTCCGGGACGCCGTCCATCGCATTCAGCAAATCGAAGATCCCCTTCTGGCGGGAGAGCCGGCCGACGAAGAACACGTACGGTTTCCGAATCGAGAACTTTGCCACGCTCTCCAGGCCATCTCGCGGGTAATACTTCTGCGGGTCCACGCCGTTGTGGATTACGGCCACCCGCGAAGCCGGGATCGGATACGCCTTCTGGATGTCCGCCTTCATGTCCCGCGAGACCGCGACGACCGCGTCGCAGGCGAGGAGACCCTCCCTTTCCATCCAGGAGCTGAGCTCGTACCCGGCGCCCAACTGCTCCCGTTTCCAAGGCCGCAAGGGTTCGAGCGAATGGACCGTGGCCACGAGCTTGGCCCCGTAGATGCGCTTCGCCATGGCACCCGCGAAATTCGTGTACCATGTGTGGGTGTGCACGATCGCCGCGTCAATCGGATCCGCGACCATGTTCATGTTGAATGAAAGGACCTGAAGCGCCTTGATGATCCTCGGATCGCCCGTCGCGAGGCCACGGAGGGTCGATTGGTATCGCAGGACATTCACGCCCTCGATCTCGGGAGGGGCACCGATATCGAGGGTCCGCACCTCGACCTTGATGAGTTTCGCCAACGCCATCGTGATGTACTTCGCGTGGACGCCCGCACCGCCATAGATCGCCGGCGGATATTCCCACGTGAACACGGACGCCTTCATCCATTTGCGAATTGGATGACGACCACGATGAAGGTTCCGGTGAGGATTCATCCGGGCCGGTGCTCGCACCACCGGGGATTCGCCCACTCGCCGTGCGCCTCACCCACGATATGCCCGGTGTCGGCCACGACTCCGTCCGCGGAGGGCATCGGCTCTCCGCCGGGCCACTCGCCACCGGGGCCGAGAGCGAACAGCGCGGCCCGTTTCATCACATCGAGAGGGGAGAGCTGCCGGACCTCGGACTCGAGGGACGCATACCATGCGGTCTCGCTCGTTTCCCAGGCAAGGACGCTTTGGAATGCCGCGAACTCCCCGCGCGTATGCCAGTCCGAGAACTCGAGGAAGGTGGCCTGGAGTAGACGACGGAGGGCCCTCGCGCGACCGGCGTCGGCAGCCAGCCGGCTTGCCTCGGCGAGATCCCTGAGCGCGGCCGATAGGAGGACGACATTCTGGAACGTGACCCTCGTGTCCGGATTGTCCCAGAACCTCGGGTCGGACCGCATCCCCATGAGCATCAACACATAGCCTCGGGCGAGGAACCCCGCGACCTCGAGGTCGACTTTGCCCCCGAGGATTTCCTCCGCGGATCGTGCAAAGTCCGTCTCCTGCGCGGCGATCCCCTGGGCTCGAAAGTGTTCGCGGAACCAGTGGCGGCCATACGCCACCGCGAGTCGGCGCAAAACGTAGGTATGCCGGGCTACGCCGGCCGACTGAAGCACTTGTAGAGCCCGTCGTCGGATCGCGGTTTCGACTCGCTCGGTCGCCAGGGTGAAGGCGTGCTTCCACAGCTGGGACAACGGACGGTCCCGGTGATTGCGCGCCACGACGAGTCCGTCGGATCGCCGAAGGCCGGTCCAACGCGTATCCGAGGGGATGCCTCCGGCGAGCAGGTCGTCGTAATCCGACCAACTCGAGTAGTCGACGAGCGCGGATGGCGGTGCCTCTGCCGGGGGTGTGGGTTGGACCACTTGGACCCTTCCGCCTCGGAGAGCCCGGACGATCGCCTCGTACCGCTCGGCCTGGTGCGGGTTTGCCAGGAGGGATTCGAGGTCGTTCGCGACCAGGAACGCTCCGTTTCCGCGACCATGTACCGAAGCAGCGAACTCCGAGGCTGTCGTCGCTCCGAAGGCGAACTCTCCACTCAAAGAGTGGTCACGGACTATTGCCGGAAGGCGGTCCGTCGTTTCGAGGCGAATCCACGCTCGACCGGGTTCCGGGGGTCGAGCCAGCTGACGACCGTCCGCGACTAGGTAGGCCTCCTGAAGCGAGTCCGCCATACCGTCGTGATCGAGGCTCGCCTGCCGCGTCGATTCCCTGAAGCTTTCCATCGTCTCGCGGGAGTAACAGGCCTCCGGAAGCCAGAGGCCGATCGGACGGCCCGCCGACCGTCGAAGTAGCGGGGAATAGAAATCGATCATCATGTCGAAGAGGGCCTCTCGCTCCTGGCGGTGGAGATGCGGGAGGATCGGATGGAACGGTGGGGTCATGACGAATCCCGCGGTACCCACGTCGTACGCCGCGACGATCTCGCGGTAGGCGGACGGATCCCGTTCCAGGAGCCATGTCAAGGTCTGGGGCTCGATGTCGACGGATGCCGAGCTTTCCGCCCGTCCCAGGACGGACCCCATCCGCCCATACGTGCGCAGGACCGCGTCGGTCCAGTTCCGCCCCTCGATCCGGTCCGGACCGATCCGCAGGACGACGGGCGAATGCCGTTCCTCGATTCGCTGCGGCCGGAGCGGATCCGGCTCCGGCCAGCCCACAATGTCGCCGGGCTGATATCCATGGAAATGAAAGGAAAGGGTGGACATCGAAGTTCACGGTTCGAGGGTCCACGATTTGAGATCCAGGTCGGGGAACGGAGAATCGCTCGCTTCGATCGCCGCCAACCAGGCTAGGTCCTCCGGAGCCAAGGTCCCGTCCTTGGCCCGCGGCAGCATGGACCGGAGCCGATCGAAGGCCCCGACGTGCTCTTTCACCCGGGCCTCCGCATAGTCCTTCGCGGCGACGGTCGTGATCAGGAAGGGCCAATCCGAAGATTCCAGAAGGAGGAGTTCCTGGGCGAGCTGCGTTAGGATTCGACGTACGATCGGTTTCCTCTGTCCCCGAGCCGCCCGAGAAGCCTCGAGGAACGCGTCTTCGGCTCGGTACACCTCCTCCCAGATCCATCGGGTGCCGTCGTTCAGCCACACCCAGTGGTGCCCGCCCTGCCCCCACGAACCCTCTGGAAGGCGAATCGCGGAGCGGGGAGGATGCTTCGCTAGAAAGGAGGAAGCGGTCGCCACTTCGACTTGACCCTCGAGTCGTCGGAGCACGGCCTCCAGCCACTGTGGACCTTCAAACCACCAATGGCCAAAGAGTTCCGTGTCGAAGGGCGCCACAACGACGCCTGTGCGACCCGTTGCCTCATGGTATTCCCGAAGAGTGTCGATGACGAGGGATGTGAAGTGCTCCGCGTGGGCCTCCGCTCGTTCCTTCGCGGCCACCGGATCGTAGGGAACCTTTTCGGGCAAGGGGATGCGCCGGTCGGTGACCCGCCAGTATCGGAGGCCGTCCTTCCCGTGCTTGCGGTGAAATTCCAGGTAGGCGCCGTCTCCAGGATATCCGTAATCCGCGCTCCAGACCTGGACGCTGGACCGCGGGTCCCGCGCGAGGACCGCCACTTTCCGCCGACGGGACGCCGTTATGGCATACGGTTCGTTCGGAGAACGGCTCGTTCCCTCGCGGGCGGCGTCAAGTCGTCGTTCCACCAGCCGGTCTTCGTACGTACCGATCGGCGCTCCTCCGGCGACGAGGTGGGTGTCGACGAAGAAGTACCGGAGGCCCTTTCGGGCCAGGAACTCCTCAATCCCGGGCCGGAGCCACGCTCGGGCCGGGCCGACCGGACGCGACCATGTGGATCCTGGGCGGTAGGCGCATTCGGGGAGCCAGATGCCGCGAGGCCGTCGGCCGAATCGACGGCGGTAGCTCGTGATGCCGATCCCCAGCTGGGCCTCGATCGACTCATCCCGACCCAGGAGAGGTAGATAGCCGTGGGTCGCGGCGGACACGATGATTTCGATTCGATTACTCTCTTGCAGACGCTTGAGCGCGGCGAGCAAGTCTCGATTGTACTTCTCGAGGAAGTCCACCTTGGCGCGCTGATAGAACTCCGACCAGACAACGGCGGCGCCCCGGGCGTGTTCGTCGCCGGAAGCCTCGAACTCTCGCCGGTCCGCGTCCGCGCGGCTTGCCCGTTCCTCCAGGTACGCTAGGAATCCGTCGCGGAACCGGTGAGACGCCAGCATCTCGACGAGGACGGGGGTCATGCCGAGCGTGACGGACCCCTTACAATCCTCGGCCTCGAGGCGATCTAGGAGCCGGAGGATCGGAAGGTAACACTCGGCGGTGGCCTCGTAGAGCCACGACTCCCCGTGGGGCCAGCGACCATGGCCCAGGACCCATGGTAGGTGCGTGTGAAGCACGAGCAGGAGAGTACCGCGAGGAGTGGGCGACACGCCCTCTGCATGGAGGTCCAAGGAAAAACCCTTCGCGAATACCCCGGCCGGTCCGGTGGGCCCGGCATCGGGGTACGGGGCTCGGACGAGGATGCACGGAAACAGGTTTAAGTAAGGACCGTCGCGTCCTCCCCGGGCATTCGATGAAGATTCTTTTCGCCTCGGCCGAGGCCTATCCCCTGGCTAAGGTGGGCGGCCTTGGAGACGTCGCGGGAAGTTTGCCGAAAGCCCTGAAGGCCCTCGGCCACGATGTGCGAATCGTCCTTCCTCGATACGGAATGATCAAGGACTCTCTCGAAGACGTAGCCCGGTTCCCCGTCGACCTCGGGGCCGCGCGCGAGGAGGCCGGCCTCCGAATGGCGCGGATCGGAGGCGTCCCGGTCTATCTCGTGGACAAACCGGACCTCTACGATCGTCCGAAGGTCTATGAGTATGACGACGACGGGAAGCGGTTCGGATTCTTTTGCAAGGCCATCCTGGACATGCTCCCGGCCGCGGATTTCTGGCCCGACATCATTCACGTGAACGACTGGCATTCGGCCCTGGTCCCCGCCTTCCTTCGTTCGACGTCGGCAGGAGATGCCAGGTTCCGGCGGATCGGAACCGTCCTTACCATCCACAATCTCCTCCATCAGGGCCTGTTTTCCCGCGAGCTGTTCGAGTGGCTAGGACTGCCCGGCGACCTGTGGGGCCCCGAGGGGGCCGAGTTTTACGGTCAGTTGAATTTCATGAAGGCCGGGATCGTCTCCGCGGACTTCGTGAACACGGTCAGCCCGACGTATGCAAGGGAAATCCAGACGGCGGAATTCGGAGAACGACTCGACGGCCTCCTCCGCTCCCGCGGCTCGAAGCTCTCCGGAATTCTAAACGGCATCGACTACGACGTATGGAATCCTGCGAAGGATCCGTTCCTGACCCAGAAGTATTCGAAATCCACCCTGGAAAGAAAGCGATCGAACAAGACTGCCCTTCGGAAGGAGGCGAGCCTCCCCGAGGATGCGAAGGCGCCTTTGATCGGATACGTCTCGAGGGTCACGGCGCAGAAAGGGTTCGACATCCTGATCGATGCGCTCCCGAAGATCCTGGACCAGGGAGTCCAGTTCGTCCTCCTTGGCACGGGGGAGAAGAAGTACGAAGAACCGGTGTCCGAGCTCGCCCGAATACGGAGCGACTTGATGGTCTGGCTGAAGTATGACGAGGCCCTCGCGCATCGGATCTACGCAGGTTCCGATTTCTTCCTGATGCCCTCGAAGTTCGAGCCGTGTGGTCTGGGACAGATGATCAGCCTCCGCTACGGCACGATCCCGATCGTCCGCTCCACGGGCGGCCTGGCTGACACCGTCGTCGACGTGACAGGGGACGCTTCCAAGGGGAACGGATTCGCGTTTCGCGAGTACACCCCCGACGCCCTCCTCGAGGCGGTTCGACGGGCGGTCGGGTTCTATCATGGCGGACGAGGCTGGAAGTCGATCGTCCAACGCGCCATGTCCGCGGATTTATCGTGGAGCGCATCGGCCCGTCAGTATGTCGCCCTGTATGAGAAAGTGGGTGCGCGGGTCAGTGCGGCGACCTGATGATGCCCTAAGAATCTCGCACGACTCAGTGCGGTTTGTCCGAGAGCTTGACCCGCTCCCGCAGGATCGCTGCCGCGTCCTCCGGCATGACGGGATTGATGTAGAAGCCGGTGCCGCGCTCGAACCCCGCGGTCTCCGTGAGACGCGGGGTGATCTCGAGATGCCAGTGGTACTTCGATTCCTTCCGATCGCAGGGAGCCGTGTGGATGTAATAGTTGAAGGGAGGGTCATCGAGGATCCCGAACATCCGGCCCAAGGTGTCCTTCAGAATCCGGGCGAAGGGGAGCCGCTCGTCGTCCGTGATATCCTCGAACGCCATCTCGTGGGCCTTCGGGAGGATCCAAGTCTCGAACGGGAACCGGGCCGCATACGGGGAGAGGCAGACGAAGGATTCGTTCTCCGTTACGATCCGTTTCTCTTCTTCCAGTTCCGTCTCGACGATCTCGCAATACAGACACGATCCGCCGGTCGACTCGTAGAAGTGATGAAGGGAATTCACCTCTTCCATGATCCGCCGAGGGACGATTGGAGTCGCGATCAGCTGCGAGTGCGGGTGGGAGAGGGATGCGCCGGCCCGCTCGCCGTGATTCTTGAAGATCAGGATGTACTTGAACCGCTTGTCGCGGATCAGGTCGAGGTACCGTTGCTTGTACGCCGTGATGATCTCCTGCACCTGGAACTCGCTCTGCATGGAGAGGTGGTGTTCATGCTCGGGTGTCTCGACGATGATCTCGTGCGCGCCGACGCCGTTCACGCTGTGGAACAACTGGCTCACGCGGCGATGGACCTCCCCCTCGACCTGCAACGCCGGGTACTTGTTCGGGACGCAGCGAATCCACCATCCCGGGCCGTTAGGCACCCCGTCCTTCCGATAGGCGAGGACCTCGGGCGGTGTCATGTGCTCGTGGCCGTAGCAGAAGGGGCACTTGTCCGGGTCCGTCGTCGATTTCCCGCCTCGAAAGGCGCCGGGCCGTTGCGCCCGTGCGGCCGAGAAGACAACCCAGGTATCCGTGACGTAGTCTTTTCGAAGTTCGGGCATAGAGTACCGGACGGTTCCTCAAACACAAGAGGCTTCTATTTCAGGGTTGCGCAGTCGGCCTCTTCGACGATACTGACGGGTGTGGTCCGTGAGGACGGGACCTCCAAACGGCGTCGAACGCATTGGCGAGCGCCGCCGCCAGCGTGTGCGCCTGGTTCGTCTACCATGACGGCTAGGTCGCCGATTCCCTCTCCCTTCGCATGAGGTATGATTCCTTGTCGGGATTCGAACCGGATGGGGTTCAAATCCGGACGGACCATGGTCTCATGGCGGTAATACAGGTAGCCTCCAGTGGCCCTTTCTCCGGGCCTAAACCCGACTCGAAATCAGGCGAAGGGGCCCGAACGGAACACACGATCGTCAGGCGGCATCTGTTGAGCGAGTCGTAACGCGCTTTCCAACCGGTTCCGTCTCGTCACAAAGCGAACCGTGATGGTCATCTGACCGGACGCGAAGTCGATCGAGCTGATGAACGTGCCAAAGTCGACTGAAGCAACATGAAGTTCGGTCCCTGAGCGCTGGGGCCAGAGCCGTAGGATGTTGCGTCCAAGGAGGACGCCAGCGGCCGTCCCCAATGGAATAACCATGACCACGGCTAGAAGCGCGAAGAATTTCATCGTGCCAGAGGGAATCGAATCGACAAAGTCACGCGGCACAAGACTCATGCTTAGAGCGAGGCCCCCAACCATCCCAGCAAACAACGATGCAACCGTTGCGACTTGCGCCGGTATCGAAAATCGCCGAGCCATGACACCGTTCGACGAGAACTCCACAACGAAGGGAGCCTTCTTCTGAGGTTCGAAGCGTTTCCGAAACGTCTCTAATGGCCCGGGGAAAGGAGTGTCTCCGACCGTCACGCTGGCGAGGAAGAGGTATCGGTCCGGCACAAGATCAGGAACTGGTGCGACCTTAATCCGTTCTTCGAATTGACGCAATTTTCTTGGATGGTCATGCGGCCGCAATCATTGTGGATTGTACCTTCGTTACACGGGAAAAGGGCGTAGCGATGCCCCTCTCGGCACATGCCGATAGTCTCTTCGACACGCTTATATATCGTTCCCATTCTCGCTCGCACCATGCAGTTCCCGCTCCGGGAGAAAATTGCCGGCGAGATCGCGTTGTCGGAGCAACCGGGGAAGACGATGCGGAAGTGGCGGGAGGAACTGCGGATCACGCAGACGGACCTCGCGCACCACATGCGCGTCTCCCCGAGCGTGATCAGCGACTACGAGGCGGGACGACGGACGTCTCCCGGGATCAAGACGATCCATCGGCTCGTCGATGCCCTCTTGGAGATCGACCAGAGGACGGGCCAGAAGCTCTCCAAACGCTTCGAAGAGTACTCCGACGTCATCCCGTCGATGCGCGACTGGTCCGTCGGCATGCGCGCCGGCGACTTCCTCCGTCGGATCGACGGGAAGCTGCTCACGCAGAAGCTCAACACCCGGCGCCTCGTGAATGGATACACCGTGATCGACTCGATCAAGGCGATCACGACCCTCGACGCGACGGACTATCTGCGGATCTACGGATCGACGAGCGAGCGGGCCCTCTGCTTCACCGGCGTCAAGTACGGACGGTCGCCGATGATCGCGATCAAAGCCCATCCCCTCAAGCCCGCGATGGTGGTCTACGTCCAGCCGGAGAACATCGACGAGCTCGCCATGAAGCTCGCCGATCTCGAAGGCATCCTCCTCGCGCGGACGGAACTCGATCAGGCCGAATTGATCTCGAGACTGGAGCGGATTGCATGAAGTCAGGCATCGTCAGCTACGGAGGCTACATCCCGCGGTACCGGATCCGACCGAAGGACATCGGCGTCGTCTGGGGGGCCGATGGCGAGGCCATGGGCCGCGGGCTCAACATCCGCGCGAAGAGCGTCCCGGGCCCCGACGAGGACGTCATCACGATCTCGGTGGAGGCCGCGCGGGCGTGCATGGCCAAGGTGGACCTCGATCCCACGGACATCGGGGCGATCTACGTCGGCTCGGAGTCGCACCCGTACGCCGTCAAACCGACGGCGACGGTCGTCGCGGAGGCGATCGGCTCGGCGCCGGTCCTGACCGCCGCCGACTTCGAGTTCGCCTGTAAGGCCGGGACGGCGGCGATCCAGACGACGATGGGACTCACGTTGTCCAAGATGATGAAATACGGCCTCGCGATCGGGGCGGACACGAGCCAGGGAGCCCCCGGCGATGCGCTCGAGTATAGTGCGTCCGCGGGCGGCGCGGCCCTCCTGATCGGCGTCGATCATGTCGCGGCGGAGATCGCCCACACCGTCTCGTTCACGACGGACACCCCGGACTTCTGGCGCCGCGAAGGCCAGCGGTACCCGAGCCACGGAGGCCGATTCACCGGCGAGCCGGCGTACTTCAAACACGTCCTCAACTGTGCGCAGCTGCTCTTCAAGCGGGCCGGCACGACCGCGGAGGAATACGATTACGCGGTCTTCCATCAGCCGAACGGCAAGTTCCCCGTCCGGGCCGCGAAGCAGCTCGGCTTCAAGGAGGGTCAGATCGACGCCGGCCTCTGCGTGCGCGAGATCGGGAACACCTACAGCGGGGCGATCATGGTTGGCCTCTGCGCGATCCTCGACGAGGCGGACCCCGGCGACCGGATCTTCGCGGTCGGTTACGGGAGCGGCGCCGGCTCCGACGCCTTCGACCTGACCGTCACGGAGGAGATCCGCAAGATCCGCCGCGACGCGACGCCGTCCATCAAGGAGATGATGGCCGATTCGGTCTTCCTCGACTACGCCACGTACGCGAAGTACCGCGGCAAGATCCTGATGCGGGAGGCCTGACCGTGCGGGACGTCGCCGTGATCGGCGTCGGCGAGACGGAGTTCGGCGAACTCTGGGACCGCTCGTTCCGGGACCTCGGGATCGAGGCCGGACTGAAGGCGATCCAGGATGCGAAGCTCCGGTCCGAGGACATCGACGCCGTGTACATCGGCAACATGTCCGCCGGGAAGTTCATCGACCAGGAACATGTGTCCGCGCTCGTCGCGGACTACTCGGGCCTCGCGGACATGCACCTGCCGACGGTCCGCGTGGAAGGCGGCGGCGCCTGCGGCGCGATCGCCCTCCTGCAGGCCCGCCTCGCGATCGCCTCCGGCATGCACGACATCGTGGTCGTCGGAGGCGCGGAGAAGATGACGGACGTCGGGGAGGTGCAGGCGGCGGAGATCCTCTCGTCGACGGCGGACCAGGAGTGGGAGAGCGTCTTCGGCGCGACGTTCGCCGGCCTCTACGCGATGATGGCCCGACGCCACATGCACGAGTTCGGCACGACCCGGGAGCAGATGGCGGCCGTCGCGGTGAAGAACCACAAGAACGGAGCGCTGAACCCCGAAGCCCAATTCCAGAAGGAGATCACGATCGACGCGGTCCTCCAGGCGCCTTGGGTCGCGGAGCCCCTGGGCCTGTTCGACTGCGCGCCCCTCTCGGACGGCGCGGCCGCGGTCGTCCTGTGCGAGGCGCAGCGGGCTAGGAAGTTCAGCGACACCCCGATCCGGATCGCGGGGTCCGGCCAGGCGAGCGACTTCCTCGCCCTCCACGACCGGCGCGATCTCACGACGCTCGATGCGACGGTGATCGCGGGGAAGCGTGCCTTCCACGAGGCCAAGATGATGCCGAAGGACGTCCAAGTCGCGGAGGTCCATGACAACTTCACGATCTCCGAGATCCTGGCGATTGAGGACCTGCGGTTCATCGAGAAGGGCAAAGGCGGACCCGCGACCGCCGAGGGGCTTACCGCGCTGAACGGCAAGATCTCCGTGAACACATCGGGCGGCCTGAAGGCCCGCGGCCAGCCGGTCGGCGCGACCGGCGTCGCCCAGGCCGTCGAGATTGTTCGTCAACTCCGAGGGGAGGCCGGCAAGCGGCAGGTCGTCGGGGCTCGCCATGGCCTCACGCACACCCTCGGCGGGACGGGCGCCACCGCGGTCGTCCATCTGTTCGAGCGAGGCGATTGACCTTGGCCATCCCCCGCTTTTGGCGCGAGATCCAGAGCCGCTACAACCTGATCGGCACGAAGTGCGGGAGCTGCGGCAAGGTCGATTTCCCGCCGCGGGCGGTCTGCCCGGTCTGCGGCCGCAAGTCGATCGGCAAGATGCAGCGGTTCCAGCTGGGCGGAAAGGGGAGCGTGGTCACGTACACCGTCATCCACGATGCCCCCGCCCAGTTCGAGATGCAGAAGCCGTACGTCATGGCGATCATCGAGATGGACGAGGGCGTGCGACTCACGTCGCAGCTGATTGACGTGAAGCCGGAGGACGTCCGGATTGGGATGAAGGTCCAGGCCTCGTTCCGCAAGCTCGGCCAAGAGGGGGACGCGGGCGTCATCCACTACGGATACAAGTTTCGACCTGCGGGCTAGGCGTTTGTCCATCTTTCCATCCGGCCGATTCCTCGCCGATATTCTCATGATTGAATCCAATTCCAGCACTCGCCCTTTATCCCGCCACACACCATTCCCTATCGGGGAGTGGAGGATTGACGAAGCGACTCCGGTCGCTCCGGTCGCACGTTGAAGGTTCGCGCCCGGAGCAATCGGGACCGACATTGGAACCGTTGACGACGTGGAACCTATCTCTGGCGCGGCTCCGGAAGATGTTCCATCGCTCGAGTCATCCGGCCCTGCTCTTGCGCCAGCCTGTCGCCCCGTCGATCGTGCTCGCGTGCGAGCAATGCGGCTTCGACTACAGCGTGACCAAGATCGAACTTGCCGGTGGGAAAGAGGCCGCGATTTGGTCCTGCGAATGCGGCAGCCGGTACATCCCTCCGGGCGGTGTGGAGCTTTCCCAGTACGTCTGTCCCTGAGGAGCCTCGCGGCCCCGGGATGTAGCGTTCTCCTTCCGCGACGTTACGGTCTCGAAGTCGGTGCCCGGGCCCCTGGTACAGCGGGCCTTCGCGTGCGGACCCAATAGAGCCCAACCGCGATGTAGATGACGAGCAGCACGCCGAGGATCGCGGTCCAGATTGAGACGACGAGAGATCCGGAAACCGCCCGCAAGGAATAGCGCCACGTGAGGATGGCGACGGAGACGAATCCCAGCCCCGCGAGGACCCGCGCGAGGGCGCCGAACCGGTTGCGGTCGAGCACCCAACGCAATCCCGACGTGATGAAATTCGACAGGGCGAGGAGGGCGAAGAACAGGAGGCCGCTCCGGACGATTCCATCCGGAGGCCGCACGAACAATCCGCCCGGCACGATCAGGTCCCACCACGATCGGAAGTCGTTGAGCAAGTTCGTGTTCAGCGTGAAGACGAGGCCGAGGATCAAGAGGAAAAACGCGACGCCAATCAGGGCGACGAAGTCCGGCCGACGCTCCGGGAAGGCGCGCGCCGCGGCCGGCATCGGCCTCAGAGCCGAGGCGGCAGAAGGGGCGGTCGGAGCCGGGGCGGCCGGCGTCGGTGCGGACGCATGATCCGGAAGCAGGGATCCGCAGTACACGCAAAACGCGACCTCATCATCATTTTCTGTGCCGCACTTCGGGCATCGCACGGTGTGCACCCCGGGGTCTCGCATGTCGGGTACAGGCCTTAGAACTTTTGGTGCTTCAGTCTTTTCCGCGGATTTCGCCGCCGGCCCCGGAATTTCGCCCAGGATTTCTCCGAGTTCTTCGATGTCGAGTTGACCCTTCACCTCCTTGCCATCGAGGACCTGCAGGTTCCGCTCGAGCAAGGCGAGTTCCCGAGGATCCAAGGTCTGCGGCCGGAACGCGATCAGGACGACGGCTTGGGTGCCCATCGCGAATTCGTTGAGATGCTCGACGAAGGCGAGCAGCGTCGGTTGGAACCCGTTGTGCAGGATCACGTACTCGAGGCCATCGATCAGGACGAGGCCGGACGAACCCTGCTCCTGGACGAACTGTTGGACCGCCTTCGCGACAGAGGCCATCGCGTTCGCGCTGAAGTGATCCTCGCCCGGGACCTCCGCGAGCCATCCGATCCGGACCTCCGCGAGCCCGAATCTCGTCCGGACTTTGTCCGGGTGGATCCGGGAAATGCAAAAGCCGGATCCCATCTCCGGCAGAAGGCGCACGAAGAGTCGGTAGGCCGTGTCGGCCGTCTCATCCTCGAGGAGGTAGCAGGCGCCCCGCCGGATTCGCATCGGTCACCCTGAGGATTTCCGTCGGGCCGAGTCAACGTCGCCTTCCCGGTTCCGAGTCCGAGAGAGCTCCGTCCCGATTGGGAGGATCGAGTCGCGCCAGCATTCCCCACGGACGCTGCCGACGAGGTCGGCCCAACCCTCGACCGCCGTAGGCCTCGCGACACATAAAGGATGCGCACCATTTCTGGACCGACTTCGTCCCGAGGCACGGGCCCCATCGGTCACAGGGCGGGTCCCGAGTTCGGCCCCAGCAGATGCTCACGGGCGAGGCCGAGTGGCGGAGCGCCGAGACCGAGGAAGGTGTCGTGGAACTCCTTCAATCCCCGCCGCGGGTTCCGCTTCATCCAATCGTCCCGGAGCTTCCGGATCATCAACTTCCCCAAGGTGTAGTTGAGGTAACCGGGATCCCAGGTGCCGCGCTTCGCCTCTCGTTCCGCGGGCAGGCGATCCAGATACGCATTCTCCATGAAAAACTTGGTCGCGTCCTCCCAGGACCAGCCGGCCGTGTGCATTCCGATGGACGAGAGATAGCGACAATTGCGCAGCAGGGCGTCCTGTAACATCGCGAGCTTGAGCCGCGCGTCGCCGAAGCCCTCCTCGACCATCATCGCCTCGCAATAGTGAGCCCATCCTTCCGTGAAGGCATAGGAGGTGTAGCTGCGCAAGACGGTCGATGGGATCTTCATCCGATGGAGGAAGTGGACGTAGTGGCCCGGATAGCACTCGTGGACGGAGATGTTGCGAAGCGTGGTGTAGTTCAGGTGGCGGAGCCATTCTTCTCGTTTCTCGGGAGTCCACGATTCTTCGACCGGCGTGACGTAGTAGAAGGCGTCCTTGGCGGCGCGTTCGAAACTCCCGGGCGGATTCATCGCCGCCGTGGCGAAGCGGTAGAACCGCGGCGTCTCGATCACCTTCGCGCGCTCCTCCGAGGGCACCGTCACGATGTCGTGATCGATCAGGTAGCTCCGGATCTCCTCGAGCATCCTTCGGGTGTCTTCGATCAGGCGATCGGCCGTGGGGTGGTCTCGTTCCATCCGCTCGAGCACTTCCGTGGCCGGCTTCGCGGGATCGATTTTCTTCGCGGTCTCCCCGAAGGCCGCCTGGTTTGCGCGGAGGTCCCCCTGTCCGACCGCGGTGAGGCGGTCCAGGGGGATCGCGGCGAGGTGTTCGGCAAAGATCATCCGCGCGTACTTCCGCGGCCCGAGTGCGAAGTCGGTCTTGATCCTTGGTTTGTAGGTCGTCGTGAGAGACTCCACCAGGCGCTTCAGCTCGGACGTTGCGACCGCGTTCGTCCGCTCGACGGCGGCCCGGACGCGGGAGGACGCGTCCCGAAGATGGTCCGGGAGTTCCCGTACGTAGGCGTCGAGCATCCCGCTCGCGGCCATCTCCCCGATCTCGTAGAACGTGTCCGCCAGCCTTCGATCCATCATCTGTCGGAGGTCCCGCAGAAACTCCGGGATCCCCGACTGGAGCTTCGCGACCGCGTGGAGGCGCCGATCGAGCGGTGCGTAGTTGCGCAGGAGGTAGTTGACGATGTTCAGCCGGAACAGGAAATAGGGAGGGAACGAATGCGGCAGCCGCTGATCCTCGATTTCGGAGAGTTCCGACAGGAGCATGCCTTGGAGGACGCCGAGTTCCAGTCGGGCGGCGCGAGACAAGCCATCGGTCCGTTCGAGGCGGGCCAGGGCATCGAGATCCTTCCGGGACCGGGCCACGTACCGATTCAGGGCCGCGGCCGAGTAATCCGGCAAGATTCCATCGAATCGATGAAGCCCGGATGCCGCGGACCCGGTCGGATCGAAGGTCCGATGGTCCTGGACGATTCGTGCGGCCAGTCCCCGAAAGTTCGTGGCAGTCGATCGAGGCAAGGATTCGTTCCGCAGAGGGGGAGTGGGACTCGCTCCAAAAGGATTGCCTTCCCGGCGGACGGTTCGCAGAAGCAGAATCCTCATTCCATCGAAGGCCTTGCCCCCTAACATGGGGCGCATTGAGGCCGACCTCCTCATCCCGGGGCGCGGCGACCCGATTCCGAATGGCTGCGTCGTCTTTGACGGACCCACCATCTCCTATGCGGGACCGATCGAGGGCGCACCGAAGGCGACCTCGGGGACCAAGGTGGACCGGGCTCCCGTCGTCCTGCCGGGCCTGTGGGATTGCCACGGGCACCTGATGGGACTTCGGTCGGCGAACATCGAGGAATTCGCGAAGACCGCCCTCCCCGTCCTCGCGGCCCGTGCGGTCGCGGATGCCCGGCGGGCCCTCCTCGCCGGCTTCACGAGCGTCCGCGACCTCGTGGGCCTCGGGGTCCATCTCGCGCGGACCGTCGACGAGGGGACAATCCCCGGACCGCACATCTACGGCGGCGGCGCGATGCTCAGCCCCACCGCGGGCCATGGCGACCTCCACATGTTCCCGACGTCGTACCTTCGGACCTTGGAGGCGGGCGGCCATTATGTCCAGCTGTGCGACGGCGTCGCCGAGTGCCTGCGAGGGGTGCGGAACCAGCTCCGCCTGGGCGCCCGGGTGATCAAGGTTTGTGCATCGGGAGGGGTCATGAGCGAGACGGATCACCCGATCCACCAGCAATTCTCGGAGGAGGAGCTCCGGGTGATCGTCGAGGAGGCTGGGCGCGCGGAACGGATCGTCGCGGCGCACTGCCACGGCAAGCCGGGGATCATGGCGGCCCTCCGCGCGGGCTGCGGGACGATTGAGCACGGTTCGTACCTCGACGAAGAGTCCGTGGATCTGCTGATCGAAAAGAAGGCGACGCTGGTCCCGACGCGATACATCCTCGAGCGATTGGTCACGTTCGGTCCGAAAATGAACGTCCCCGACTATGCGTATCGAAAGGTCGTCGAGCTCGTGGACCACCACAAGCGATCCCTGCAGCTCGCCATCCGGAAGGGAGTGCGCATCGCGCTCGGCACCGACATCTGGAGCAGCGGTGAGGGGACGATCGCCCCTTGGGGACAAAACGCGCGAGAACTCATCCATCTCGTCGAGGCCGGCATGAATCCTCTCCAGGCGATCGAGGCCGCGACCGCAAACGCTCCGATGACGCTCGGACCGCAAGCGCCGCGGTCCGGCCAACTCAAACAAGGATACGACGCGGACATCCTGGCGGTGCGAAAAGATCCGCGGACGGACGTCTCGGTCCTGTCCTCGTCAGAGAACATCCTGGCGATCTGGAAATCAGGTCAGCCGGTCGACCGCGGTCCGATCTAGGGTCTGCGCCGCCAACGGGGCGAGTCCCCAGACGAGTCCATGGCCCACGGAACGACGCTCGATCTTTCCGCCGTCCTCGAGTTCCTCGAGGAGGAGCTCCGCGTCATCGTCGGTGACACCCAAGACCGCGGCGACTTCGCGAGTCGCCCAACGCCCGCGTCCTTTTAGGAGGTCCAGGACCGATTCCACTCTCGCGTCGATTCGCTTTCCCTTGATCCCCGGATCGACTTGACGAAGGACATCCTCGAACACTTCCCAAGGCTGCCATCCATTGAGACGCGCGGTGACTTCTCCCCGGCCGATCGTGAACGTTGGGAATCCGCGGACCTCGAGCCGTTCGCATTCGGCTCGGTCCGCCTCGAAGGCGGCTTTCGCGCGGCCGTCCTCCAGGGATGTCGAGAATTCGGCGACATCGAGCCCGACTTCGCGGGCGACTTCCGTCTGTACCGATTCCCGATGGATCGGTCGAGCGTCGAGACACCAAGCCTCGCGCAGGGCCCGCAGGTACCGCCAGCCCTCGCCGGCTCCCTGGAGGGACGCCGCCTTGGCGGCAACGCACGCTGGCCACGTCGAGTTGAAATCATCGACTTGATCGATCATCCGATCGGAGTCCATCGGCATCCGGTGCTGGCTCGAGACGGCCTCGAAGAACGCACGGACCGATTCCGTCCATCGGCCCCCGGACATGCGGGCCCACTGTTCGCGGAGCGGGGTGAAGTCCTCGAATAGCCCGCCTTGCCGGACCTCGAGGCGCACGACGTCGGCGTAGACGACCTCGAGCCGCCGCATCATCGGCTCGCAGCCCCAGCACCAGATGTTGTGCGGGTCGGTGTACCAGGTCACTTGCAACGGTTCGGCCATGGGCGACAGTCCGCGCTCGCCAGGAAACCGTTGCCTATGAACTCCTCGGTTTGGCCCGCGGGCCGACCGCTTATCGCTCGATGTCGAAGTAGATGCGGACGGTCGCGCGGTACGCCTTGACCTTGGCCCCGTCGAGCTCCAATTCCATCTCGCCCACCCGTGCCCACCGCATGCCTCGAACGGTCTTCGCGGCTTCGGCGACGGCGTTCTGCGCGGCCTTCGCGAAACTCACCGGCGAGACGCCGACCACGTCGATCACTTTCTGCACCATGGAGATCCTCCGGCCCGGGATGGCGCATCCCCCACAAGGTCGCTTCGCCTTCCGGTTCGCAGGACCCGCGACTGGGTGCCGGCGAGGGCCTCAGGCGCTACCGGATTCCACCTTTCCGGGATCGGGGAATCGCTTGAGGACGGCGGCGAGTTTGGTCGCCTCCTCGCCCATCGCCTCGATGTCCTTTTCCAAGATGCCCCGCCACTTTCGGACGGCCGCGTCTCCGTGCGTCGCATATAACCGGGCCGCGGACTGCCAGGCATCGAAGCGGCCGTCCAAGAGCGCCGCCACGAGCTCGCGCCCGCGTTCCGCGGCATCGTTCAACTTCCCGAGGCGCTCGACGAAGCCGACGATGGAAGGCGTCCTCCGTTTCAGCATCGTCACGTCCTCGCTCCATTGGATTTGCAGCGACCGACGTTCGTCGTCCCGAATCGCCTTCAGCCAGGCCCATGCGGCATCGAGCGAGCCGCGGATGAGCCGCGCGTCCCCGAACACGTGGGTCAGCTTCGCGTCCGAATAGCCCGGCAGTTCCAGGAGTCCATAGAAGGACCGGGTCCGGAAAACCTCCCCCTGGGGACTCGCGTTGTTCAGGAGTCGCAGGAGCGGCTCCGGATCGCACCCGGGAGGTGGGGCCGGAACCCCGATGCCGGTGCCTTGCGACGCCTCGAGCAGGAGAGGGATCGCCTGGTCGGCCCGGCTCCGGGACAAGAAGTCCAGGTAGGCCGCCGTCGCGGCGGCATTGAACGCGTCGACGAGATCGTTGAAGGTCCGCGCGTCCTCGGGCGAGGCCGGCGGCTTCGGGATCTTGGACATCCTCTCGATCTGGTTCCGGAGTTGCCGGATACGCGCCTCGACCGCGCGATAGCCTTCGCGATACTCGGTCTGGAGTCGCCGGACTTCCGCCCCCATGTCGGCGATGCGATCGAGCCGCCTCCACGCCTTCCGGGCGCCGTAGAAGTCTCGCTTCCGGGCTTTGCGGAGGGACGCATCGAGGCCTGCGACGAGACGCGGAGAGAGGCGCTTCTCCTTCGCGGCCTTGCCCAGATCCGCGGCGAGGGCATCGACGTCGCGATTGAAGATGCGCACCTGGCGCCAGTTGTCCACTTCGCTCTCGCGGAGGAGTCGGTCGATCCGTTCCCGGAACCGGTCGAGGGTTCCGTCGACGAGGCCGGCGGTCCCTTCGACCCGCTTCCTGGCCCGAGCGATCGCGTTGAGCAGTTCCGGAGCCTCCGACTCGAACGTTTCGGCGTTCGGCGTCTCGGGAGAGGCCATCGACAGACTCTCATCGCGGGCCGGTTATTTAGTTTGCATCGGACAATCCGAGAACGCGGTCCCGGTCCGTCCCTCGGGCCGTGCGCCCGCAAAGCCTTAAGTGGCGGGAACCTCTCCGCACCGACCCATGCAACTGAGGCTCCTCGAGAAACAGAAAGATTCCGTCCGGATCGAGATCTTGAACGCGGACGACACGGTCATCTATCCTCTCATCACCGCACTGTTGAAGGACGCGGACGTGGAGGACGCCCTCTACTACACGGGCCATCCGCAGCTCGACAAGCCCGTCCTCACGGTGAAGGTGAAGAAGGGGAGCCCGCAAGCCGTGCTGAAACGGGTCGCGGAAAATCTGGCGACCGAATTCGGCGGCGCGAAGCAGCTTCTGGAGAAGGAGCTCGCGTAGGGCCATGGAACGGGACGTCGGGATCGTCGGCTACCTGACGTCGACGCCCGGGGTCGGCGGCACGCTCAAGGACGCTCCCGAGGATTTTGTGGTGGAGGAAATCTCCTCGCCGCCGCCTCCGTCCGCGGAAGGGCGCTTCACGGTTGCCACGATCCGCGTCCGGAACTGGGAGACGAACCGGCTCGTCCGAGAACTGGCCCGCGCCCTGCACGTCAGCCGTCGCCGAATCGGCTTCGCCGGGACGAAGGACAAGCACGCGGTGACGACTCGGTTGTTCTCCTTCGAAGGCATTCCGATCGACGCGGTCCGAGAGCTTCATCTGAAGGACGTCGAGGTCCTGGACGCCTTCTGTTCCGATCGCCCCCTCGAGATCGGCGGCCTGGCGGGCAATCGGTTCCACATCGTCGTCAAGAACTTGGCCGTCGACGAGGCCACCGCCGCGAGATCCGTGGCGGAGACCGAGCGAGCCCTTCGGCTCATCGGAGGATTCCCGAGTTTCTTCGGGGTCCAGCGATTCGGCTCCGTGCGGCCGATCACTCACGTCGTAGGACGGCACATCGTGAGGGGCGAATTCCGCGAGGCGGTCGAGGCGTACGTCGCGAATCCGTTGGAAGGCGAGGACCATGAATCGTACGAGGTCCGGTCCGCACTCCGCGACACCGGAGACGTCCGGCAGGCGCTGCGCAGCTACCCACGGGCCTACGGCTTCGAGAAGGCGATCCTGAACCGTTTGGCGACCCGTCCGGAGGATTTCGTGGGCGCCTTGCGAGCCCTCCCTTTCAACCTCCAGATGATGTTCGTCCACGGCTATCAGTCGTTCCTGTTCAATCGCATCTTGAGCGAGCGGATCCGCCGGGGCCTCCCGATCCAGGAACCGGTCGCCGGGGATCTCGTCCTCCCGGCCGATCTCCGCGGCCTCCCGGATCGGAGTCGGACGATCGAGGTCACCTGCGACAACCTGGAGCGGGCGTCGAAGCGATGCAGGGAGGGGAAGGCGTGGGTGAGCGGGATCCTCTATGGCTCCGAGCCGGAATGGGCGGGCGGCGAGCCGGGTCAGATTGAGAAGGCGGTCGTGGCGTCGGAGGGGATCCGTCCGGAAGACTTCATCATTCCTGAGATCCCTCGGATTTCGTCCAAAGGGACCCGTCGGGAGATCCTCGCGCCGATGCGAGACCTCGTCGCGCGGCTCGAAGGGGGAAACCTCAGCCTGGCGTTCGAACTCACCCGCGGTTCCTACGCGACGTCCCTCGTGCGAGAGTTTACGAAGTCGGAATAGCCTGCGGTGGGCGCGCCAAGGTCGAAGACCTAGGTCCTGAGCTTCGACCAGAGATCCGCGAAGCGGTCGACCGCGTCGTCCTGGAAGCTCGATTGGTTCGCCAGGAGGAGCTTCCGGACCTCCTCCAGGTCCTTGATTGAGAAGACGCTCTCCCGCTCCCGTTTCGTGCGGAGCAGCACCTCTCGGTTCATGAGCTTCTGCAGATGATACGAGAGCGTCGACTTCGAGACGCCGACGGACATCTGGAGTTCCCCGAACGTCCGCTCGCCGTACGACAGGAGTTCGATGACGATCTTGCGCGGGACATCTTGTCGGAGGACCGCGAGGATCCGCCGCTGGGCCTCCACGAACGCCCGCGCGATGAAATACCGCTTGCGATGCCCGTCCTCTTCCGACTTCAGGAGGCCGCTCCGCTCGAGGTACCCGAGATGGTAGGAGAGCATCCCCGTGGACATGCCCAGCGCCTGGCCGATCCGACGGAGATGGACGCCCGGGTTCGCCGTTAGGAAATCGTAGATTCGTCGCCGGCTCTCAAGCTCCAGGCCTTCCGCCATTCGATCACCGCAGCAGCGCGAGGTACAGGGACACCAGCACCCCGAGGTTCAGGGCCAGCCACTCGGTCCCCACGGAGGAGACGACCTTCGTGGCCAGCTCTGCGATCAGCCAAACTCCTTGGACGAGGAAGATGGAAAAGGCGGCGGTCAGCAGAAGGAAACGCCGCTCCCGATGTCGGGCGTACGATTGGACCGAGACGGTCGCCAAGATCGCCGCGAATCCGGCGAACGAAACCCTGAGGAAAACATCCAGAGGGCCCATGTGCTCTGGCGATGAGGCTCCGCCATAAAGATACTTTTCGTACGCCGGTCGAAGCGCGGATCGACCGCGGCGACGGGGAAGGTTCGTTCGGCGTCCCAAGAAGTTGCCCCCGTGAACCAAAATTCCCTTATCGGCGGAAAGACACTATTCCTCCATGGAGGACGGAACGGACGCGTGCGCACATCTGGCAAAGGCCGCGGCGGCTCTTGCGGTGCTATCGCTTCTTGCCGTCGCCTTGAGCGGATTTGCTCCCTCTCATGCGTCCGCCGTCCTCCCACCTATTTCGTCGGTGGTCCCCTCGGCCGATTCCGCCGGAGTCTTCCCGTGGTCGTCCCCTCTGTTCGCGGCGTTCCGCTACGACGGGGGACAGGTGCTCGGGACGTACGTGCAATTTGCCTATGACCCTTCGAGCGGGACCGTCCGGTCCGTCCTCGGGCTGGCGGGGAACGCGCCCGTCCTCTACGTGGGGTCGATCCAGATCTCCGGTTTCGCCCCCGCCCGCGGGGCGTCTGCGCGGGGGCCGACGTTCCAGGCGGAAGGGTACCTCGCCACGATCACGGCCCACGACGACCCGACCGTCCTCCTCGAGGTTCGGACGGACGTCGCGCGCACGGCCGCGATCGAACTTCCCGCCGGTGCGAAGAACATCTCCGTCCAGACGGCTCCCGGCTCCTGGCCGGCCTCGTCGATTTCGTACACGGTCGGGGAGGAACAGGCTCGATTCCTCCTCGGGGTCGGCTCGTTCAGCGTGAACGGGATCCGAGTCGTGGCGAAGATGGCCGATTCGGACCTCCTCACGTTCAAGTCCGTGCCGCCGTCCGCGGAAAATCGCGGGGAATGGCTGGCGGTCCTCGACGCCATCGGCGCGGGACGCATCGTGGCCGAGCTCGATCTCGTGGCCACGGCGGACGGCCGCTGGGTCCAAAACGTGGTCCAGTACCGCCTGGGGGTTTCCGGGTGGGCGCTGCACGTCGAACCGGGGCGGGCGTCCGTGCAGGTGGATTCCCTTTTGCCTGGAGGAGCCACGGTCCTGCTCGCCTTCGATCGGGCCACGATGCCCTTCAACGCGCCGACGGAACTCCAGGTCCGAGCCAACGCCGGGGAAGCGAATCGGACGGAGAGTCCCCTCAGCCTTTTCTTCTCGAGCGAGCCCCGGTCGCGGGGCCCCTCGTATTCGGTCCTCTCGTTCCCCGATACGGTCGTCGCTCTCTATTTGCCATCCCTTGCGGCGGTCTCCATCGAAGTCGTAAGTTCGCGGGCGAATGGACCTCCCGCCGGCCTCCAGGCGGACAGCGAGATCGCGATGATTGCGGCCCTCGCGATTGTGAGTGCGGCGGCGGCCCGCATGCTTCGTCGAAAGAATGAATGAGGTCCGTCCGCGGCCGGTCGCACCGATTTGCGACCGTCCCCACTCCCGGTGCGCGCATCTACTTATAGCGGCGCGGCATCGACTGCGCCGATGGCCGCGGGCGACATCTGCGGAGTCCAGGGATGCGGGAAAGACGCTCGACGGTCTCTCTCCACCAAGAAGGTCCAGGAGGCCCTGCCCGACCTCAAACTGATCGGCGAGCCGCGGCGGACCCATCTCTGCAAGGATCATTACCGCCAGTTCCGAAAGAAAACGAAAAAGGAACGGGAGCTCGATCGGGCCACGTGGCAATGAACGCCGCGCGGTCGTGGTGGCGTCGACTCACTCGAACACAATCTCTCGCAACCCGGTCTTCGCGTTGAATCGTCGATTGAAGTGGATCGAGTCGAACCGCTGAATCTGGATCTCGTTGACCACCGCGGTCTTGGCCCGGAACAAGTGGCCGCCGATCGCCGTCCGATCGGGGCGGCCCAGCGAGACGTGGAGGTGGAGGAGCGGATCTCCCCGCAGCGAAACGCTCCCGTGCAGGGCGAGGAGCTCGTGGCGATCGGGGAAGACGGCCTTGTCATAGCCGTTCGTTCCGAAGAAACCGATTTCGAAGTCTCGGAGCATGCCGATGCCCCAGAGGACCGCGCCGCTCTCCACCTGATTCTCGCGCGCGGCCGCCTCCAGGCTCGGGAAGAGATCGTCGCCGTCCGAGAGTTTGACGAAGACGGTGTCCCGTTCGCGTCGCGACTCCACGAACTCACCGAGTCAGAAGCGCTTCCGACTTGATCCGGAGACGGCGCTCCACCGCTTTCGCGAGTTCCTTCGCATTGCTGAATGCGGTGTAGACGCGGCGAGGACGACACGCCGCGATGAAGTCCATCACGTCGTCGAAATCGCCGTGGTCGCTCAAGGGGAACTGCGCGTCGACCCCGTACCGCCGCGTGAAGTCGAACATCGCACACCATCCGCTGACGTACGCGGTCCGCAGGCCGATCGACCCGATCCACGACACGCTGTCGTCGAGCGGGGGACGGAGCCAGCCGGGCGGCAGGATGTACGCCCGCGGGTCCTTTCGCTCCGATTCCGACAAGGACGACAGCCGACGGTACCGCAGGTCGATCCCATGTCGAACGTAGATATCGGCGAGGTCCGCGATTCGGTCGGCGACCGCGACTTCGACGCCGAGTCGGTTCACGAGGGCGATCAGCTCCTGACCTTTGCCGAACTCGTAGCCCGCAAGGGCGACGGGTCCGTCCGCGAGCTCCATCTCGAGCCAGTTCAGCAGGTCGGACTCGACCTCCTTCTTCGGAGGGAAGCTGTACCCCGGGCGTCCGTAGGTCGCATCGACGATCAAGCTCTGGACGAATTCGGGCCGGGCCTTCCCACAGGTCGCGCCGCCTTCCGGGTTGAAGTCCCCCGTGTAGAGGAGGTCGTCGACTCGGACCATCGCGGAGCCGAACACGTGCCCGGCGTCCTTCAGGGCGACGCGGAATCCGTTCAGGTCGATCTCCTTGCCCAAAGGCAGGGCATGGCCGGTGCCCCCGCGGCGGACCTTGAGGACGTCCAGGGTCTGGGGCGTCATGATCCCGCCCGACGTCAGATGGTCCATGTGACCGTGGCTGACGACGCTCCCCGGCGTCTTGCGCACGGGATCGAGGATGACTTCCTTCAGCAGGTCCTGGACGAGGAACCCGCCCTCGTAGCGGACGCGCATCAGGACCTCCGGGTGAATACGTACCGCGTGGGCACGCGACGCCTTAGGCCCGTCCAGTACTTGCAACGTTCGCACCGATAGCCGAGGGTCACGGTGCCGCCGTAGACCGTCATGTTCCGCACTTTCTTGAGGCGTTCCCCGCACACGGGACATTTCACGAGCGAACGCATCTCGGGGGTGTCGCGGCATCGGATCTCCAGGTTCACGAGGCCCGATTCGATCGCGAGGACCCGCAGTCGCGGCTCCCCGACCCGGTACTTCTCATCACCTTTCATGTCCTTCTCGACGAGCGCCTTCAAACGCCGCTGGCTGTCCACCATTGGCCGTGTGCTGAAAATCCGATGGAGGGACTCCCGGACCCGAGCGTCGTTCGGAATCCGGTAGGAGGGCATTGGCCGCGAAACGGCCGCGCCCCTACTAAGGTTTCCGGGGTGGTGTCCGTTCCGAGCCCCGCGACAGGAGAGGACGCCTCCAAGGATGGCCCGCGACGACGGTCGACACCAGTCCCATCCAACCGATGATTCCCGATCCGGCCATCGGAGTTGAATTCACGGGAACAGGGGCCAGCCGGTAGATTCCGGACGGCGTGGTGAGCCACAACATTCCGTCGAGGCCCATCTCCACATCGAGGATCCCATCCGGCGCCGTCGCGAGGAACGTCTCGCGGATGACGCCGGTTCCATCGGCGGTGAGAGCGATCTCGTGGAGGCGATGATCGTTGAAGCTGCCGACGATCAGGTGCCCTCTCGACGCGGCGGGGATCGTGGCGGTGTAGAACGCCGCGTTCGTCGGGACGATGACCGGGGTGTAGGCGATGATGGGATCGAGGTACGGCGGCGTCCGGGCGATCCCCCGGACGTTTGGCCAACCGTAGTTCCCTCCCGGGATGAGGAGGTTGATTTCGTCCGAGTCCTGCGGTCCGTTCTCCGAGACGTATCCGGCGTGCGTGCCCGGACTCCAGGCGATCCCGAACATGTTCCGATGGCCGAACGTGTAGACATCGGCGTCGGCGCCGGGCCTTCCGACGAAGGGATTGTCCGAAGGCACGGTTCCGTCGGGGTTGATCCGCAGCACCTTGCCGTTGGGCCCCGAGAGGTCCTGCGCGGAGGCGGAGTTCGCGGCATCTCCGACGAGGGCGTACAGTTTTCCATCGGGGCCGAACTCGATCACGCCGGAATTGTGGATCGTGCTCGCGGCGATGCGGTCCCGCAGGACGTCCATGCCGATTCCGATGGACCCGCTGCTGCGAATTCGGACGATTCGGTTGTAGACGGTCCCATTCGCCGCATCGTCCCGGGTATAGTATACGTACACGTAGGGACGGTTCGGAAAGTTCGGATCGACCGCGAGGCCGAGGAGTCCTTGTTCGCCCGAGGAGGCGATTTCCGGGATGGCAAAGAAAGTCGAGTCCAGGATCGTCGTGTTCCCGAGGACCTGGATGCGTCCGCTGAACCGCTCCGCGAAGAAGACCCGGCCGTCCGGGCTGAAGGCGAGGGCAATCGGCCAAGGGAGCCCGGTGCGGACAGGTGCCAGCTGGACCTGGTCGTTGCCCGGGGCCCCGGGCCGACTCACGGACCACCAGAGGACCGCGAGGCCCGCGAGGGCGACGAGGATCGCGACCAGGGCCGCGACGAGGGCCAGACGGCCTTTCGTCTCCATCGCCTCGCAATGGTCGCAACCTCCTTAATTTTCTATGGACTGAGGGAGCCGACGATTGTGCGTAAATCTCCGAAACGGCCGATGGTAGGCGGTCGCGATTCCTTGGAACGCGTCACGGCCGAGGTCGTTGGCTGCCGCCGCTGCCCCCGCTTGGTACGATACCGCCAGGAGATCGCCCGATCGCAGCGGGCCGCGTTCCGGGATTGGGAGTACTGGGGGCGGCCCGTCCCCGGCTTCGGAGATCCTCGCGCCCGGCTCCTCGTCGTCGGCCTTGCCCCGGCGGCCCACGGAGGCAATCGGACTGGCCGCGTCTTCACGGGAGATCGGAGCGGCGACTGGTTGTTTCGCGCCCTCCACCGGAACGGATTCGCGAATCAAGCCGCCTCCGTCTCGAAGTCCGACGGCCTCCGGTTGCGCGATTGCTACATAGCTGCCGCGGTGCGATGTGCTCCACCTGGAAACCGACCCACGCCGGCGGAGTTCCGCAACTGCCAAGCGTATCTCGAGCGGGAGGTGCGGCTCCTCACCGCCTTGCGCGTGGTCGTCCCCCTCGGGGCGGTCGCGATGGACGCCTTCCTCCGGACCTGGCGGGCGATTGGTCACGATGTGCCGGTCCCGAAACCTCGGTTTCGGCATGCGGCGACCGTCTCCCTGCCCCCGATCGAATTGATTGCTTCCTACCATCCGAGCCAGCGGAACACGCAGACCGGCCTCCTCACGGAGACAATGCTCGACGAGGTATTTCGGGGGGCGCGCCGGCTTTTGGAAGAAGGCCGTGGGCGGATTTTCTCCGAGGATGCGGCGAGTTAACCTTATTTAAAGTTGATATTGCCTTCGCGGTGAAAAGTCCCAAAAAGGCTTTAGACGACCGGAGACTCCCTCGCCCATGGCGGTGCCGCGCCGCGTCCTCATCATGGGAGCCGCC
>VBLT01000125.1 GCA_005878615.1 Methanobacteriota archaeon | reverse complement strand
CGACGGCACACCGGACCCTTACCACACCCGTACCACCGGGCCGCGGGCGACCGCCGAACGTTTATGCGAGCCGCGGCCATCGCGCCAGGAGATGGCGCGCCCGATCCTGCGCCTCGCGACGCGCTTCACGCGGCGGACCCGGATGACCGCCTGGGCGATCGCCTTCGCCTGCATGGTGCTCGTCGGCGCGCTGGCCCTCGCGGACGGCCTCGCGAATGGCGTCGGATCCGTGGCGGATCGCATCGGCTCCGGTCCCGTGGCGTACATTCGCGGGCGGGAACTCCTCGCGAGCGAGATCGATGCGAACGTGCTCTCAGGGATCCCGGGCGACTTCCTCGCGCTCCGTGCCCATCCGGGGGTCCTCGAAATCAATGCCACGTCGATTCCCGTGATGGTCGTCGCGGTGGTCACCTACCACGCGGGCAACGGCACGGATCCCTATCCGAGTGGAGCGAGGGACGTGTCCCTCGATGCGGGCCTCCGCGAGGAAATCGAAGAGCAGATCGAAGCGCCTCTCGCGGACGCCGTGGCCTTGGACCTGTTCGGGCTCCGGCTGACGAATCTACCGGTCGTGCCCCCTCCGCCGACGCGATCTCCGCTGTTCCCGGACGATTGGGCCTGGGTACGCGCGGACCTCCTCGCGGCGATGGACCCGGTCCATGGCGGGGCGGTCCAGGCGATCGTGACGGACCTCCCGCTCGATGCGTCGACGGTCCAACGGCTCGGCCTCACGCGGCTCGACACCCTCGGCGCGGTCGGCTTCCTCCGTGCAGGCGTGGCCGAGATCCAAGTGCCCCTCCGGCTTCTCGCCCTCCTGATCGGACTCGTGATCGCCCTCCTCGTGTACGCGGCGATGTCGCTCGAGGTCCACGCGCGATCGCGAGAGATCGCGGCCCTCCGGAGCATCGGGGCCTCCCCGACGACGATCGCGGCGGTGTACGAGGCCCAGGCCGTCCTGCTCACCTTGGCCGGGGCCATCCTCGGGGCGGCGCTCGGCATCCTGTTGTCCCACGCGGTCGTCGCCTTCGCGCCGCTCTTCGGCCTCCCGAACCTCGTGATCCTCTCCCTGCCGATCGACGCGATCGGCCTCACGCTGGCGGTCGCCCTCCTCGCCGCGGTCTTCGCGGGCCTCGTCCCCTCCCGCCGAGCCGCCGCGCTCGTGCGAACGAAGGAGGCCCTCCCGACATGATCCGGCCGCGGGCGTTCGCGGGCCTGGCCCTCTGCGCGTTCCTCCTGGGGGCCACGTGGCCGGTCCTCGCGGCCCTCCCGAGCGTGCCCGCCCGCGTCGTCGCGGGCGACGCCTTCGCGATCACGCAAGGCTCGGGGGCCCTGTCGATCAACGTCAGCCTCGCGTCGAATCTGTCGGCGTCCAACTGGACGGTCACAGTGAGCCCGGAGATCCTCGGCCTCAGCGTCCTCCAGGGCGATTCCGTCGTCGTGCGCGGGGTGGACCACGACGCCTTCCTCCGATTGGAAGGGGCCTCGCGCGTCTCCGGCTCCATGGGCGGCAGCCAATTCGGCTTGGCGGGCGAGGCCTTCGCGACTCGATTCGGATTGGTGACCGGCGACACGGTGACGATCGTCGGCGCCTTCGTCCCTCGCATTGCGTTCGTCCGGATCACCGGCGTCTTCCGCGCGGAATCGGTGGCGAACGACGAACTGCTCGTCGACTTCTCGATGGCCCGGTTCCTGACGGGACTCGGGCATCTCAACTACCACTCGATCCGCGTGACGACGAAAGACCCGGCCGAGATGCTGCGCTTCCTCGACCGATTCCAATCGAGCGTCCACGTGAGCGGGCCGGGCATCGACCCGACCGACATCCATAGCGATCCTCCGAAGGACGAGCGTCTCGCGAACGTGATCCTCCGGACCGGGGTCGGCGGGGCCCCGCGGGACTATCTGACCACGGCCCTCGGGGAGGCGACCACATCCGTGCGCGTGGTGGCCTATGGGATCGCGATCCTCATCGGGGTCCTCGTCGGATTCGGCGTCCATGCGACCCAGGCGAGGGCCTTCGCGGATCGCGCTCCTGCGGTCGGCGTCCTCCGCGCGGTCGGCGCCAGCAACGGTTGGCTCCGCCGACGCCTGCTCCTCGAGTCGTTGCCCTTCGCCGTCCTCGCGGGCCTGCTCGGAGCCGCGAGCGGATTCTTCGCGGGCATCGTCCTCCTCCGAGGGTTGGATCTCATCGTGTTCGGCCACCAGGTGCCGATCTCCTTTGACCTGGTCACGTCCGCCCTCATCGTCCTCGTGTTGGTCGGGATCTCGATGGCCTCCGCGGTGGTCCTCCTGCGCGAGGCCCTTCGGCGCCGGCCGACGGAGTCGATTCGGGAGGCGCCCGCGACGGAGCCGCCGCAATCCCTGGAGGCGATTTTGCGAGGCTGAGGATCGACGGCGCGGCGATCGCCGCCCTGGTGTGCGTCGCCCTCGCGGCCCACCTCGTTCCCATGACGGTCAGTCCGCTCCCGCTCAGCGTCGACGGGTTCGCCCTCGCTCGCATCTCGCGGGACATGGCCTCCGCCGGATCGTGGAGAATCGATCCCGCGAGCATCAACAGCTACAATCAGAAACTCCCCGGCTACTCGCTGCTGTGGTCCGCGGTCTTCCAGGTGGCGGGGCTTTCGCCGCTCGTCCATGCGCAGCTCGTCCTGCCCCTGGTCACCGCGGCCGCGGTCCTGCCCGCGTACCTCCTGGGCGTGAAGGCCACCGGTCGGCGGCTTGCTGGAGTCGCGGCGGGCCTTTTCATCGCCCTCTTCGGGAGTTTTCTCCTCCTGACGAGCTCGGTCGCGAAGGAATCGATCGGCCTGCTCGTGTTCCCGATGGCGGTGCTACTGTTCCAGGAACGGTCCGATCCAAGAAAGCGAGCCCTCGCGGTCCTCCTGTTGGCTTTCCTGCCGTTCCTGCACTCTCTCACGACGTTCCTTACCTTGGGGATGATCGCAGCCCTCGTGGTCTTGACCCAGCGTCGAGCGCTGGCCCGTGGCCGGTTCTCCTGGAAGGCCTTCGCCCTCGACGTGGTCTCCGGACCCGTGCTCGCGGTCGGTGCCTGGGCCTACTACACCTCGGTCGATCTCCCGTTCCTCGCGGACGTCCTCGCGCCGCAGGCCCTCACCTTGTTCGTCGCCATCGTCCTGCTCCTGGCGGCGCTGATCGCCCCCTTGGCGAAGCCCGCGAAACGGCGCATCGGAACGGGCCTGGTCCGACCGGCCTCCAAGATTTTCCTGCCCCCGGTGCTCGGATTCTTCTTGCTCTTGACGAACTCCACCGTGGTCCTCTTCGTCGGGACGATCCGAACGCCGCCGGCCTTCTTCCTCGTCCTGCCGGCCCTCTTCGTCTTCGCTTCGTTCGCGATTGTCGGCCTCCAGATGGTGCGCCGCACGACGAACCGAGCGAACGACCTCCTTGTCGCGATGCTCGTCGCCCCTGTCGCCCTCGTCTTGTTCGGATTCCTCCGAGGCCTAGATCCCAGCGGACTCCTCTTCGTGTACCGCGCGTTTGATTTCATGGACTACGCCTTGGCCGTCCTGATCGGCGTCGCCTTCACCGCGTTCTGGAAGGTTCTTCGCGGCTCTCGTGCCTCGCGGGGCGCACTTCTCGCGGGCTTCGTCGTGGCCCTGCTCTCGACCACTCCGATGGCGTGGAACACACCGGCCGTCTTCGGCGTCGAGAACGCGACGACGACCGAGGAGTTCCAGGCCCTCGCGGTCCTGGCGTCGCTCGGTGCGCACAACGTCACCACGGACCAACGCCTGGCCGATATCGCCGCGATGTGGTTCGGAATGGCCTCGGATCCTTCGCTCCCGACGAAACTTCGAGACAATGCGAGCCTCGCCGGTTTCGATTACGCGGTCGTGTTGGAACGGTGGACCAGAGTGGGAGGCCAAGAGTATCCGTCGCCTAACGTCGTGGTCGATCCGGATATTCTAGCGAGATTCCTTTCGGGGAACCGAGTTGTTTACGTGGCCGGGGGAGCAACCGATCAGATTTTTGTCGTCGCCCTGAGCTGAATTTGCCGCCGCCTCGGCAGTGAAGGCCGCCCCTTTTGATGTCTTCATTTTGCAACGTCGACATCGTGTGCGATGTCGAGGAACGCCGGTCCACCCGAGAACCCTTAAATATGCCTCGCCCTTTCGAACGGCCCTCATGGCCGAGAAGAAGTCCCGCGCCGCCGCCCGCAAGATCAAGGACAAGTGGAAGGCGAAGGTGTGGTACAACCTCCTCGCGCCGGAGATGTTCAACAAGCAGGCCCTCGGCGAGACGCCGACGGACGATCCGGGCAAGCTCGTCGGTCGGATCACGGAGGTCACGGTGCAGGACCTGACCGGCGACTTCAGCAAGATGCACATCAAGCTCGCGTTCCGCGTGAGCCAGGTGCAAGGCCAGGACGCGCTCACGCAGTTCGTCGGGCACGACATGACGTCGGACTACATCCGGCGGCTCACCCGCCGCAAGCGGACTCGGACCGATCTCACCGTCGACGTCGTGACGAAGGATGGCTGGAACGTCCGCGTGAAGCCGATGGCGATCACGGACCGGCGGATTCAGACGGCGAAGCAGCGCGTCATCCGAACGATCATGACGAAGATGGTGGTCGACGTCGCGGCGAAGCAGTCGATCGGGGAATTCGTGAAAGGGATCATCAGCGGCGATCTCGCGAAGACGATCGCCCTCGCGTGCAAGCCGATCCATCCCGTGTCGCGCGTAGAAGTCCGCAAGTCCGAGGTCTGGTCGATGGGAGAGATCGCGCCGCCAACCGAAGCGCCCGCCGCCGAAGCGCCAGTCGCGGAGGCCCCGGTCCCCGCGGAGCCCGCGGCCGAACCCGAGCCCGCACCGGAGCCGGAGAAACCTGAACCGGTCCCCGAAGAGCTCACGCCGGAAGAACTCCCGCCGGAAGACGACGAAGACTTC
>VBLT01000124.1 GCA_005878615.1 Methanobacteriota archaeon | reverse complement strand
CAGGAACACGATCAACGTGAGGATCGGATAGTCGACGAGCATCTCAGATCCCTCCGAGCCACGGGAACGAACCGGACGTGTAGGCGTTGATCATCCCGAGGAACGGGAGCGGAAAGAAGCCGACGAGGAAGACCAAGGCGACGAGGACGGCGTAGGAGATGCGCTCCCATGGCAGCAGGTCGTGCGCCTTCGCGAGGTCTTCCGGAGGGTCCCCGAAGAGGATACGCTGCATCGTGTACAGGTAATACGCGGCCGTGACGACGATCGAGATGAGCGGGATCAGGACGAGCCGTCGGTTCATGTCGAGATTCGGCGAACCATACGCGCCGACGAAGACCATGAACTCGGACCAAAACGAGTTCAGGCCGGGCAAACCGAGGGACGCGAAGAAGCCGATCGCCAGGATCAGGGAGAATTGCGGCATGACGCGGGCGAGACCTTGCAGCCGCGGGATGTCCCTCGTCCCGGTGCTATGCTTCACGCTGCCGGCGAGCATGAACAGGATCGCGGTGATGATGCCGTGGTTGAACAGCTGGAAGATCGCGCCCTGCACGCCGATCACCGTCATGCTCGCGGCGCCGAGGAGCACGAAGCCCATGTGGCCGACGGAGCTGTACGCGATCAGTCGTTTGAGATCGATCTGGGCGAGGCACACGAAGGCCGCGTAGATCATCGAGGCGGTGCCGAGGATCGCGAGGGCCCACCAGAGGTTGCGGGCCGCATCCGGGAGCATGCCCAGGTTGATCCGGAAGATGCCGTAGCCGCCCATCTTCAGCAGCACCCCTGCCAGGAGGACGGACCCGCCGGTCGGCGCCTCGACGTGCGCATCGGGAAGCCATGTGTGGAACGGCACGGACGGCAGCTTCACGATGAAGCCGAAGAGGAACGCCGCGAAGATCGGGATCTGGGCGCCCAGGGTCATGTAGACGATGCTTGAACCGGTCGCATGGCGGAGGGCGCCGTGGAGGAACGCCGTCATGTCCAACGTCGGTGCGTTCGTGCCGTAGACCGCCGTGTTCACCGAGGCGCTGTAGAACCAATACAGGGAGAAGATCGAGAGGAGCATGATCACGAAGCCGACGTGGGTGAAGATCAGGAACTTCAGCGCCGCATAGCGGCGGTTCGGCCCGCCCCAGATCCCGATGAGGAAGAACATCGGCAGGAGGACGAGCTCCCAGAAGATCGCGAAGATGATGAAGTCGAGGGCGAGGAAGACGCCGACGAGCGCCATCTCCAGGAATAGGAACAGCCCGAAGAACGCCCGCGGCCGGGCCTCCTCGTCCCAGTGGAAGACGACCGCCAAGGTCGTGAGCAAGGCCGTGAGCCAGATCAGCGGCACGCTGAGGCCGTCCACGCCGACGACGTAATTGAACCCGAACTGGGTCCACCATCCGACGCGCTCCATGTAGTAGAGGGGGACGAACGGGCCCGGGGTCGGTGGCTGCGACGCGGTCGGCGTCCCGAGGGCCCCCGCCCAGCTCCCGTTGATCAGGGCCAGGAGGAGCCAACTCGCGAGTCCCAGTTCGACGAGGCTGAAGCCGAGAGCGATCCACTTCGCCGCCCGTTGGGTGGTCCCGATCCCCCAGACGATCAACGATCCGACGAAGGGGATGATCCACAGGAAGGAGAGGATGCCGACCACGTCATCGCCCCGCGAGGAATCGCTGAAGGAAGCTGAAGCCGAAGAGCAGGACCACGACGGCGACGATCCCCACGACGACGACCCAGGCGTAGTTCTGCACTTGGCCGGTCTGCCGTTGCCGCAGGCGCCAACTCGTCCGGACGGTCTCGAGGCTCAGCGCGTTCACCGCTCCGTCGATCACGCGTCGATCGAACACGTCGCTCTCGACGGCGACCCGCATCCCTCCCCGTGCGACGGCGTTCACGATCCCGTCGATCACTGTCCGGTCGAACCAGTCGAGCCCGTGCGCGAGGCCGTAGACGACCGTTCGACCGAACGCGTCGTAGGCGTCATCGATCCAATACCGCTTCGTCAGCATCCGGTGGATGAAGGCCCCGCCGGGAGCGCGCGTGAAACGCTCGGCGGGGATCCTCTTCGTCTCGTAGATCGACCACGCGAGCCCGATGCCGAGCCCGGCGACGCCGAGCGAGAGCGCTTCCAGCAGGTAGTGGACCGGCGGGATCCCGACGAGCGGGAAGCCGGCCTCCGGACGACCGAAGAAGACGAGGTTGCCGAACCCCTGCATCGGATAGGCGAGGAGCCCTGAGATCAAGGTGAAGCCGGCGAGGATCAGGAGGGGCGTCGTCATGACGCGGGGCGACTCGTGCAGGTGCTCGTGACCGCGGTACTCCCCGTGGAACGTCATGAACCAGAGCCGGAACGCGTAGAAGGCCGTGAGGAACGCGGTGAAGAGGCCGAGGACGTACAGCAGGTAGAAGCCCGGATGGTCCGCCCCCGCGTCGAAGGTGACGGAGAGGACCTCCCCTTTGCTGAAGAATCCGCTGAAGGGGATGATCCCCGCGAGGGCGAGGGATCCGAACAGCATGACCCGCGAGGTGATCGGCATCGACTTCGAGAGCCCGCCCATCTCCCGCATGTCGTTCGTGTGGACGGCATGGATCACGCTCCCGGCGGACAGGAACAGGAGGGCCTTGAAGAACGCGTGGTTGAAGAGATGGTAGAGGGCGGCGCTGTACCCCGCGGAGTTGACCGGCTCTCCGTTGACGGCCTCCGTCGCCATCACGTACGCGCCGGCGCCGAGGCCGAGGAACATGTACGCGAGCTGGGAGATCGTCGAGAAGGCCAGGACGCGCTTGATGTCGTTGTTCACGACGGCCATCGTCGCGGCGAAGATCGCCGTGAAGCCGCCGATCCCTGCGATGACCAGGATGGCGGTGAAGGGCGGTTGGACTCCCGGGGCGAGGGGGACGAGGAAGATGAAGGACCGCGCGGTCAGGTAAACGCCGGCCTTGACCATCGTCGCCGCGTGGATCAGGGCGCTGACGGTCGTCGGGCCTTCCATCGCGTCCGGCAACCAAGCGTGGAGCGGGAACTGGGCCGACTTCCCGACCGCCCCGCCGAACAGGAGGAGGGGGATCAAGGTCAGCAGCTGTGGGCTCAGGAGCCCGACCCGCGGCGCGATCTCGTTGAAGCGCAGCGTCCCGAATTCGTTCCAGATCACGAGGACGCCGATGAGGAACAGGACGTCCCCGACGCGGGTGACGAGGAATGCTTTCTTCGCCGCCGCGGCGGCCTCCGGCTTGTGGTACCAGAATCCGATGAGCAGGTAGGAGCAGAGGCCCATGATCTCCCAGAAGATCAGGAGCTGCAGGAAGTTGTCCGCGCTGACGGTCCCGAGCATCCCGGTCGCGAAGAGGCTGACCTCCGCGTAGTAGCGCGGCTTGCCTTCCTCCTCGTGCATGTAGCCGAGGGAATAGATGAAAATCAGCAGGCAGAGGAACGACACGAGGACGAGCATCAACGAGCTGAGGTTGTCGATCAGGAGCGAGATCCGGATCTCGTTTCCGGGGATGCTGGGGAGCCAGACGTAGCCGGCGATCGTCTGCGCCGCGAAATTCCCGCCAATGGCGCCTTGAGCGAGGACCTGGACGAAGACGTAGAGAGAGAGGACGAGCGAGCCGAGCATCGCCGCGACGGCGACGTAGCCACTGCCGTCCCGCAGCCATCGTCCGAGGAGGCCGATGATGACGAAGGCGGCGAGGGGCAGCAGCAGGATGAGCCAGGCGACCCAGGCGTTCTCGATCATGGCTCACCATTTCAGGAAGCGGATTTTGTCGAGCTCGATCGAGCCGTGGGTCTGGTAGATGGAGAGGAACACCGCGAGGCCGACCGCCGCCTCCGCCGCGGCGACCGCGATCCCGAGGAGGGCGAAGATCTGGCCGCTGGGATTTCCACTGTACGACGAGAAGGCGACGAAGTTGAGGATCGAGGCGTTCAGGATGATCTCGATGGACATGAGCACGATGATCCCGTTCCGGCGGGCGAGGACGCCGTAGAGCCCGATGCACAACAGGGCCCCGGACAGCAGGAGCTCGTATTCCAAGGGAATCAGGGGCCCACCTTCCCCGGCTCATCCATCTTCGCGAGGTACACGCCGCCGATCATCGCGGCGGCGAGGAGGATCGCGATCAGGATGATCGTGATCGCAAAGGCGTCGAACAATTGGTTCGCGATCCCGTTGGACGACGTCGCGTTCGGGTCGTACACCGGCACCGAGGTCGGGGACTGCGGCCAGCTCACGGGGCTGAGGAAAGAGACGGCCATGACGCCGAACAAGGCCGCGACCGCGAGGACGACCGAGAATTCGCGGAGCTTCATTCCGGCGCCTCCTGCCCCGGCTCGTCCATGATCTTCCGGCGCGTGAGCATGATGCCGAAGACCATGAGGACCGGGACCGCGCCGGCGTACACGAGGATCTGGATGAGGAACACGAACTCGCTGAGGAAGAGCAGGTAGATCGCGCCAATCGTCACGAGGGTCATCGCGAGCCAGAACGCGGCGCGGACGAGGCGCTTGTTGATGACCACGAGGACGGAGCCGATGATCTCGAAGGCGCTCAGGATGAAGAAGGCGATGAGCTCCCAGTCAACGGCCACAGCATCCGGTCCCCCTTCCGACGCGTCCCCGGGCCTGCATCGACCTCACCCGAGGACCCGGAAACCCGCCGCCACCAAGATCGCGAGGAGCGAATACGGGATCAGCCGCTTCCATCCGATGTTCAAAATCTGATCGATCCGAACGCGAGGGACGGACCAGGAGAGGACGACGAAGAAGGCGGCCAGGAGGTAGACCCGCAGCAGGAACCAGATTTCCTCCGGCACGATCGGGACCGGGATCCCGCCGACCGACAGCGTCGCGAACACCGGCCCGCTCCAACCGCCCAGGTATAAGATCGAAATCAGCGCGCAGGCGGCGAGCATCCGGAGCCACTTGAAGGCGAAGACGATGCCGAACCGCATCCCGCTGTACTCCGTCGTCCAGCCTTCCACGAGCTCGGCCTCGGCCTCCGGGATGTCGAAGGGGACTCGCTCCATCTCCGCGATGTCCCGAACGCAACGAGCGGCCGGTCCTGTTGCTGGACGATCTTCACCGGATCGAGGCTCCCGGTGAAGACGACGAGGGCGATCACCGCGAGGACCATCGGGATGGAATAGGAGAGGAGCATGGCCGCCGCGCGGAACCCGCCGACGAGGGTGTACTTGTTGTTCGCGGCGTACCCGGCGATCAGGATGCCGAGCGGAGCGAGGGAGAACGCGGCGAGGATGAACAAGATTCCGAGGTCGAGGTTCGCGACGTAGAAGCCGCTGCTCCAAGGCAGGACCGCGAACACCATGAGCGTCGACGATGCGATCAAGACGGGCGAGATGTGGAACATCGCGGAGTCCGCGTTCCGCGGCGTGATGTTCTCCTTCTGGATGAGCTTCACACCGTCCGCGAGGTTCTGCAAGTATCCCAGGCCCTTGTGCGTCGGCCGGTGGACCCGGTTGAACGGCCAGAAGGGGAGGGACCAGATGGAGATCATGATGCCGTACCGGTCCTGCAGTCGGCTGTAGAGTTTTCGCTCGACCCACATCACGGTGAAAAGGTTGAGGACCGTGACCCAGAGGACGACGACCGTCACGACGATGAGGTACGTCACCACCGTGATGACCGCATCCAAGCCGAGCCAGTCTCCGAGGCCCCGCAAGGGAGGGATCGGGCCCGAGAGGGCGTAGATGATCGATTGGACGATCCCGATGATCGCCGCGATGAGTACCTTGCACACCGCGAACAGGTTCGGGATGAGGGGCGCGCTCACTTGTCCATCTCCCCGACGCACACATCGATGGAGCCGAGGATCGAGACGACGTCCGCGAGCTTGTTCCCCCGAAGGAGGATCGGGGTCGCCGCCATCGTGCAGAACACGGGGCTGCGGATCTTCACGCGATACGGCCGGTCATCGCCGTCGCCGATGACGTAGAAGAGGGCCTCCCCTCGGGAGTCCTCCGTCTTCGCGTAGCCTTCCCCCTCCGCGCGCCGCGGCGGCTTCACGCGGTACGGCCCCGTCTTCGGCATCTTCTCCAGGGCCTGCCGAATGATGTTGCACGATTCCCGGAGTTCGTTGTACCGGACCACGAACCGCGCGTACGAGTCGCCGACGCCGCCATCTTGCCATACCTGAGGTTCGAAGTCGATCTCCTCGTAGGTCTCGTAAGGGTCGAGCCGCCGGAGGTCCACGTTCACGCCGCACGCCCGCAGGTTCGGGCCGGTGACACCCCAGTTGATCGCATCCGCGGCGGAGAGGGTGCCGACCCCTTCCGTGCGCATCCGGAACACCTTCGACTCGTGGAAGATCTTGGGATATTCGTTCTCGAGCTTCTCCAGGAAATGCTCGATGCTCCGCTTGCACATCGCTTCGAAGTTCTCGGGCAGATCGTTCCGCACGCCGCCGACCCGCGGGTAGTTCTGGTTCATCCGCGCGCCCGACATGAGTTGGATCAGGTCCAGGAACAGCTCCCGCTCCCGGAGGCACCACAGGAGGCCGGTCAGCAGGCCGAGGTCCGGCCCGTAGGACGCGAGCCACATCAGGTGCGAGGCGATCCGCTGCAGCTCGAGCGAGATGACGCGGATCCATTGCCCTCGCTCCGGCGTCTCGAGCCCCATCATCTTCTCGACCGCGAGGCAGTACGCGTGGGACCAGGTGATCGAGGAGACGTAGCAGAGGCGGTCCGTGAGGACGACGTTCTTCTGGAACTCCCGCACCTCCATGATCTTCTCGTACCCTCGGTGCAGATAGCCGATCTCCGGCTTCGCGTCCGTAATCGTCTCGCCGTCGACCTTGACCTTCATGTTCCAGAGGCCGTGCGTCATGGGGTGTTGCGGCCCCATGTTGATCCAGAACTCCGGCACTCACTTCCCTCCCCGGAGCTTGCGGCGGGTGATGTACTGGCGGTCGACCTCCTGCGCGAAGTCCTTGCGGAGGGGGTGGAACTTGAAGTCCTGCGGCAGCAAGATGCGCTCAAGGTTCGGGTGGCCCTCGAACTCGATCCCCATGAGGTCCCAGGCCTCCCGCTCGTGGTAGTTCGCGGCGTTCCAGAGGCCGGTGAGGCTCTTGATCTTGGGATCGTCGTAGGGGATGTGCGCGGTGACCTGGACCATGCACCCGTTGTAGTAGTTCTCGATGTGGTAGGTGCAATCGAACCGGTCCTTCCAATCGACCGCCGTGATGCAGGAGAGATGCTCGAAGCCAATCGTCTTCTGCAGGTACGTGCAGACCGGGATCAGGTCGTCCCGGTCGATCGTCACCGCCAGGTGCCCCGGCCGGAGGACCTTGCCGTCGAGCAACTTCGCGCCGAACGCCGCCTTGAGCCCCCCGAGGACCTCCTTTTCAACGGAAGGCACGGGACGGCCCGAGACCACCACAGGCGCCCCGCGGACGACCGTGCTCATATCTGGATGACCTCCTCCTTCTTGAGCGCGTATTGGGTGGCGACGAACATGATCCCGAGGAAGAGGAAGATCGAGAACTTGCCCACCGGCGACGCGGAGCTCAGGAGCCCGCCCCATGCGAACGCCCAGAGGAGGAGGAACACCGCCGCGACATCGAAGACGACGAAAATCAGAGCGAACATGTAATACTGGAAGTGGAACTGGATTTGCGCCTCGCCTTCGGGGACCTCGCCGCATTCGTACGTGAGGTCCTTCAGCGGCGTCGGATGGTCCGGCCGGAAAAGCCTCGTGGCGAAGAAGGTCCCCAGCGGGAACATCAACGCGATCAAGGCAAAAATCACGATGGGCACGTACGCTTCGAGCGCCATCTACATCGCGTGGAAAAAAGGTCAGGCTATTAAACCCTTTGCGGCGTTCGCGAGCCGTCGATTCTCTCCCGAAAAACGTTCTCGAATTCGGCCCATGAACCCGGGCCTTCTGCCGAGCAATTCTAACCGTTCCCTCGGGGGCGCACAACCGTTTATATCGACGGATTTCATTCGTTCGATCCGATGGCCACCGAGCGACGCTTGCCGCCGGGACAGCGCGAAGTTCGGAAATGGCCTCGGCTCGACCTCGGCATCGTCCCGCGGTTCGACCCGAAGGAGTGGGACCTCCGCCTCGACGGGAGCGTCGACAAGCCCCTCCGATTCACCTATCCCGAATTTCTCTCGCTGCCGACGACGAAGGTCCTATCCCCATTCCACTGCGTCACGGGATGGACGACGTTCGACAACGAGTGGGTCGGGGTGACGATCAAGGAACTCGCGGAGCGCGCCCAAGTCCGATCGAGTGCCGGGTTCGCGACGTTCCGATGCGGCGACGGCTACACGACTTCCCATCCGTTGAACGTCCTGTACGATGCCGACGTCCTCCTCGTCCACCAGTGGGACGGCAAGCCCTTGCCGATCGAACACGGCGGCCCCGCGCGGCTTCTGGTCCCGAAGCGGTACGCGTACAAGAGCGCGAAGTGGGTGCGGGCCGTGACCTTCACGGACCAGGAGGAGCTCGGCTACTGGGAGGTTCGCGGATACAGTAACACCGCGGACCCGTTGACCGAAGATCGCTATTCGTTCTGACAATTGGGGAAAGTCCATAAGCCGCGCGCCGTTTTCTCGCGGAGACCCTTTGTGTTTCGGCGAGCAACCGACTCAGACCGTCCCGACGAACATCGCATGTCCTTCTTCGAACACCTCGAGGAGCTGCGCACCCGGCTCAAGATCGTCATCGCGGCGTTCATCGTCGCGTTCCTCATCATGCTCAGCTTCGGGATCGTGCCGGTGAGGATCGGCCAGGCGCAGATCTACCTCCCGCTCCCGACGTTCAACCAGGGTCAGACGATCCCCGCCCAACTCATCGTCCTCCTGAACCATTCGTTGGTCCAAGGGAGCGCGGTCTTGACGGTCCTGACCCCATGGGAGGCCGTGATCGCCCAGCTCAAGGTCGCGACGTTCCTCGCGGCGGTGGTCATCTCGCCGATCTCGACCTACGAGTTCTGGCGTTTCGTGGCCCCCGCCTTGAAACCGAGCGAACGGCGGCTCATCTTCCGCATCACCGCCCCCGTCGTCACGCTCTTCATTGCGGGCGTCGTCGTATCGCTCCTCGTCGTCCTCCCATTCACGTTCCCGTTCCTGTACGCCTTCGCCTACTCGTTCGGAGCGACGCCGCTGCTCCGCCTCGACGAGTTCCTCGATTTCGTGCTGTGGTTCAGCCTCGCGTTCGGCCTTGCCTTCGAACTTCCCGTCGTGATGTACGGCCTGTCGTACCTGGGCATCGTCTCGCCGGAGTTTTGGAAGAAAAACTGGCGCTACGCGACGATCGCGATCTTCATCTTCGGCGCGGTGATCACGCCGGACGGAAGCGGGGTGACGATGATGCTCGTCTCGATCCCAATGCTCTTCCTATACGTCGCGGGCTACGTGGCGGTGCTCCAGCGGAGCAAGCACGTGGCGCAGAGCCACATGGTATCGGCGAAAAGCTCTTAACCCCGTCCTTCTGTGGCAGTGTGGGGGTGTCCACTTGTCCGGAATTTCGCCCGGCGATTTGACGGCTCAACTGCCTGGGGGATTCGAGTGGATCATCATCCTGATCATCATCGCGGTCCTCCTCCTGTTCGGCCCGCAGAAGTTGCCCGAACTCGCCCGAGGACTCGGTCGGGCCCTCGGTGAATTCCGCCGCGGCAAAATGGAAATCGAGCGGCAGATCTCCGACGAGATCAACGCGATGGACGTGAAGGACATGCGCTCGCGGGTCGAGAAGGCCGCGGGGGCCCTCGCGATCCCGACCTCCGGGAGGAGCGAGCTCCAACTCAAGTTGGACATCGCGCGAGCGGTCGACAAGGCCGGCGACGACCAGGTCATCGCCGCGGCCCAAGCGGTCGGCGTCTACAGCAGCGGCGCGGACACGCAGCGGTTGCGCGAGCAGATCATCAAGTCGCTGAACGTCTGAGAGGCGGCCGCGTCCCTCCATACAAGCGCGTTACCTTTATCCCAACCGAGGGTTTATCCGCGCGCGTTCCCCCGGAGAAGGCGGCATGGCGAGCCTCGATTATGCGTATCGCAGACTCGTGAACACCCTGGGGCCGGAACGCGTCGCTCGATCGGAATTCGAGCGCATGGTGTACAGTCACGACTTCGCGTCCCTCCCGAAAATCGCGCTCTTGCAGTGGCGTCTGTATCCAGACTTCGTGGCCCTCCCGCAGACGACCGAGGAGGTGTCCGGCGTCGTCAAGCTGAGCGACGAAAGCTTGCTGCAGATCACGCCGCGCGGCGGCGGGACGGGATGGTGCGGAGGTTCCGTCCCAAACCGCGGTGGCGTCCTCATCGACATGCGGAAGATGAACCACATCCTCGGCATCGATCCTGATGGGCGGACGGTGTCGGTCGAAACCGGAGTTTCGTGGAAAGACGTCGAGGACTTCGTGGAGTCGAAAGGATTCGCCCTGCCGAACGTCCCGCTCAATGCAATCGGCAGCACGGTCGGAGGCGCGATCAACTCGGGGAGCACGGGCTTCGGCGGCCTCCGCGGCGGCAGCCTTCGGGACGCCGTCGCAAACCTCGAAGTGGTCCTCCCCGATGGAAGCCTCCTCAAGACCGCGTCCGATGCCGACGCCGGC
>VBLT01000123.1 GCA_005878615.1 Methanobacteriota archaeon | reverse complement strand
TTGAGCATCCGCGCCTTCCAGTGCGCCGGATCGACGCGCAGGACGTCCTCGATCGCGGCGATCGCCTCGTCGAAGGTGCGAGCGACCTCAGGGACGTCGTGAAACTCCTGGTCGTAGTCGATTTCGCGCCGCAGCAGGTCCGTCCGCCGGGCCTCCCGGGCTTTGTCCGACAGACGGATCGCCCTCGCGAGGTGCGTGATGGCATAAAGCTCGCGGGCCGACGGGTCGTCCGGCTGTTCGGACAGCGCGGCTTCGACCAGTCCCATGGCCTTGTCGAAGTCTCCTTTCTCGAGGGCGGCCTTCGCTTCGTCGGTCTTCGTCGTCGTCACGGCACGATGCCAAAGAACGCGGTTCTCTTAAGGGTGCCCGTCTGCCCCGAACCTTCATCTCCCGGTGGTTGTTCGTTGACACCGATGCGCGGCGCGGACGCATTCGAGGACACCGCCTTCTTGGGCCTCGCCCGCTCCGGGAAGAGGGATCCGTACCGCCTTTCGCTGTTCGGCGAACACCTCGAAGAGGACGAGAGGCCGCTCGCCTTCCTTCCCATCCATGGCGGCACCCTCTTAGTGACGGACCAGCGCCTCCTCGAACTGCGGGCCCATCTGGAAGTCCACGGCGCCTGGAACGTGAAGCAGTTCCAAGGCTACGCGTTGCACCAAGCGGTCTCGCGCGGCATCGTGCGCGAAATGACTCATGAGGTCGTGCCGGTCGTCGACGCGGTCGGGAATCGCAGGAGCGAGGATCGGCTCCGACTCACCACGGACGACGGCCCGCTGGACTTCCTCGTCTCGAAAGGACCCGGGCCGACCCTCTCTGAAGAGGACGTCCAGGTCCTGCGCGCGACGATCTTGGGCGCTCAGGCGAAATAGCCCCGTTCCCGGTCGATCCGCCGGAGCAGCTCCTGGGCCGGCTCGTACTCCGGGTTCACCTCGAGCGCCTGTCGAAGGGCTTTCCGCGCCTTTTCGCGCAGGCCCTTCTGAAGGTACACCCGCGCGAGGTTCGTGTGAGCGTAGAAATAGCAGCAGTACCGCGGGGCGGCGATCGCGCGTTCGAGCCAGGGGATCGCTTCGTCGAGGCGCCCGACTTCAATCAGGTAGGCGCCGATGTCGTTGTAAGGATTGCCGAAGGAAGGGTCTACCTCGATCGCCCGCTTGCATTCCTCGATCGCGTCGTCGTATCGGCCTAGGAAGCTCAGCGCCCATCCGTGGAAGGTGTGGGCCTCCGCGGTCGGCTCGAGACGGATCGACCGCTCGTAGGCGTCCGCGGACCGCTCGAGTTCCCCCGCGCTCTGCAGGATGTAGGCCGCCTGGAACGCCCGGCGGGCGGCCTGCTTCGAGGGTTCCCGGTCCGCGTCGAAGGCCGCGGGATCCAACGGTCCCTGCGAGAACGTCTCGTCGACGACGTCCCGGAAGTGCTGGTCGTAGTGGCCCGTGACGCGGCCCTCCCACGCATGGGCGAGCAGGTCCTCGACCGCGAAGAGACGGCCGAAGTCGACTGGGCCCGATTCGCCGTTCTCCGACGGTCCCTCGGCGCCCCCGGACGGGGCTTCGTTGAAGGTCATCTGGGCCGTTTCGCCGCTCCGGCGAACGAGCTTCACGAACGCCAGGTCGTGCACCCCGCGGCCGCGGCCGATCAGGGATCCGGGATCCGCGAGGAGGCGAACGAGCTGCTTTGGCGGCGTCGCGTCGAGCACGAGGATCCGATCGAACGTCTCATCGGGGATCGACGGGAGGACCCGCACCGCGCCGAAGCCCGCGGCCTCGAGCCGACGGGCGCTTCGGGTCCGCCGCTCCGGATCGGTCTCGACGACCACGACATGTTCCGGTCCGACGATTTCCGCGAGGAGCGCCGCCGGGTAGCCGCCGCGGCACCCCGCGATGAGGATGCGCATGCCTGCCTCCGACTCGAGCAGGTCGAGCGCGGCGACGAGACATCGGGGGGACGGCATCGTCGGTGGATTCGCCGAGACGTGAACGGGGAGCGGCATGTCCGCGTACGCGAGGAGGCTCAACGACTCCGGAAGGAACGATTCCTGACGCACGTGGAGGAACGCCTGGTCGAGGTCCGGACTCCGCAGAAGGCCGAGCCCTTTCAGCTCGGCGCGAAGGTCCGGCCGGGCCCACATCTGCGCTTCTCCAGATATTGCTAAGTGGTGGGTTGGCTAAAAGCTTTCAGTGGCGTTACAATCCGAAGTCTTTGGCATATAGGGTCCGGGCCTCCCGGATTTCATCCTCGGTCAACGGGGGCGCTTCGGCTGCCGCGACATTCTCCTCGACCTGTTCGACGGTCTTCGCGCCCGGGATCGCGACGGACGTCCCGGGGAACGCGAGGACGAAACGCAGCGCGGCCTGCGTCCGCGTCCGGTTCGGTTTCGTCAAGATCGACAATCGTTCGGCGGCCGCGACTCGACCCGCGACCATGGACCCGGGCCAGTGATGGCGGATGTCGCCCGGAGGGAACCGTTGGCCGGGGCGAATCTTCCCGGCGAGGAATCCGTTTCCGAGCGGCTCGCGGGCGATGATGCCTACGCCGGCGCGGTGGGCGGCGGGGAGGATCTCGTCGATCCACTCCTGTCGGAACAGGCTGAAGGGAATCTGGAGGACCTCGGGTTTCCCCGATTCCAGGCACAACGACGCTTCCATGGGCTCGTGGACCGAAACGCCGTAACTGACGATCTTGCCCTCCGCCTTCAGCGTCTCGAGGACTTCGTACGCGGCGGGATCCGCCATCATCTCCGCGGGCGGGTTGTGCAACTGGTAGAGGTCCACATGGTCCGTCCGCAGGCGCTGGAGCGACCGCTCGAGGGCGAACGCGATGTATCCGGGATCGAAATTCGCGCGGACTCCCCCATGGTAGAAATCGCCGCCCACCTTCGTGGCGAGGTGCACCTGATCCCGGCGTCCCTCCAGGGCCTTGCCGAGGACCTCCTCGCTGTGCCCCCATCCGTACACGTCCGCGGTATCGAAGAAGTTCACGCCGAGGTCGACCGCCTTCTGTACCGCGGCGACCGACTCCCCGTCGTCCGTCGGGCCGTAGGAATTCCCATGGGCGTTCCCGCCGATCGCCCAGGCCCCGAATCCGATTTCCGAGACCTGGAGGCCGGTCTTCCCGAGCGGCCGTCGTTGCATTCGGCGTCCGAACGAAGCCGCCTCTAAGAATCTTTCCGACGTGGCGGGGCTGGGAACCCGGCCATCTTGGGACACCGCACGGAATCGGGAATGAATTTCGCAGCGAAGGGTTCAAGAGCCCCTTCGCGAGGAGGGGACCTGCACCGGGTGCTTGCATGCACGCCAAGGCGATCCTCCTCGTCCTGTGCCTCCTCGCGACCGCGATGGCCGCTATCTTCGCGGCACCCGTGTCGCGCGCGGCCACCCTGATCAACGGGCAACTCGTCGAGGAATCGGGCCCCACGTCCGTGCTCGGCGGAGGAGACCACGTGTTCGTGCGTTTCGGAGCCGACGCCGCCTTCGGCGTCGTCTATGGCACAACCGCGAATCCGAACAACGTCTACATCGTCGCGATCAAGGCCCGGTACCTCGGCGTGGCCCAGGTGGCCGACACCCAGAACCGGACGATCGCCGAGAACCGGCCGATCAAGATCTACACCCTCTACGCCGTCAAGCTCGATTCGATCATCGAATTCCGAGACACGAACCGGAACAACGTCGCCGACTATGGCCGGCTGTACAACAGCACGACCGGCCGATTCAGCGACTACTTCAACCGGCTCGACACCCTCTACAAGAAGGTCGACCTCCACACGAACTGGACCCGCGACGCGATCCAGCGAACGAACGACACGACCTACCGGACCTGGACCTTCAACCTCACCGCAGGGAACCTCTCATACACCAACGTCGCGAATAACACCGGGAGCACGGCGCTGCCGCCCCCTACCGTCCGTTTCACCTTCCACCTGAACGCCTCGCTCGAGGAGGTCAACAACGCGACCGTCCCGCAATGGCGGGTCACCGTCGACACGGCGGGCGGCCGGAACGACGTCGTCAACCTCACGCGTATGGCCAACCTCGTCGTCAGCGGGAAAGCCGTGCATTACGATCTCAAGTGGGACCAGAGCATCAGCGGCTGGTCCTACGATGGCGCGAACACCGGCACGCGCCGCCGGCTGTTCCTCGAACTCGGTGCGGTCGTCGGCAACCTGATCCCGGCCGCCCTCGTCGATGCCTGGTTCGACGCCCGCGCGATCGGCCGATTCGGGGAGGCAGGCACCGCTTCCTTCAACTCGACCGTCGGCGCGGAACGGGCGAACGACACGACGGGACCCTATCTGGCCGTCCGACGCTTGACCAGCCCGTCCGTCGACTTTGGCGGTACCTGGACGCGCATCGCCCGGCTAGTCTGGGTCAGCAACGCCGTCGTGGACGGTGCGCCGTCCCTCGTATATGGCCAGATCGTCTCCGGCGTCCGCTTCGCGGGAATCGGCGAGAACGGCAACGCGTTCGTCGGATTCGCGCTCCTCGCGGGCCTCAGCTTCCAAGGCGGGGCCACGATCGTCCACGATCCTTCGGTCATGACAGACGTTCAGGCCGATCTCCAGCTCCCCGGCTCCGCGGGGTCGGGGATCCTCACCGCCGCCATCGTGGCCGCCGTCGCGGTCGTGGCCGCCGTTCTCTTGATCGTCGTCCTCCTGACCCGGCGCCGAAAGCGCGCGGTGCCGCCCCCTCCGCCAGAGACCTGATCGGGCCCGCGTCCTCCAGCTCGGTCGCCCTGAGGCCAATTCCCTCTCCGTCTATTTTGTAAACGCACAGGTATATGATATCGCGAGTCGATGGAGACGCCATGGCCTCAATCCCGGAGGTCGACGAAGGCGGTCTCGAGACGGGCTTCTCGTCTTCCAAGAAGCAGATCCTTCTCACCTTGAAACGACAAGGCGCGGTCTCCCTCACCGACCTCGCGGCGTCCCTCCGCATCTCGAAGATGGCGACGTTGAAGCACCTCACGGTCCTCGAAGGGAAAGGCCTCG
>VBLT01000073.1 GCA_005878615.1 Methanobacteriota archaeon | reverse complement strand
CCTCGCCGCTCGACCTTGGTAAAGGCTCCGACAGGTTGAAAGGAAGGTCCCCAATGGGCGCCTCGTGATGCGCCCCTCCCACCCAGAGGTCTGCCCCCAGTGCGGTCAGCGGACGTGGAATTGGTCCTACCTGTCGGTCCGGATTTGGATCGAGTGCGAGCATTGCGGGTTCAAGGACAGCGTGAGCAACACGCCGGTCAGCGGGGCGAACACCGACGCGACGACGCGGAAGATGCCGCTCTCGAAGGCCTGACGCGGTCCGGCGTGGCCGGACAACCATGAAATAGCCAGACGCGGCTGCCGCC
>VBLT01000072.1 GCA_005878615.1 Methanobacteriota archaeon | reverse complement strand
TCGCCACCTTGATCGGCGGGATCATCGGATTCGCGATCGTGTTCGTCATCTACCTCGTCGTCCGAGAAAGCCATCCGATCGGCGGGGCGATTCCCTATGGATACGCGCCTCCCATGTATCCGCCGTCCCAAGGGCCTCCCCCGACGTCGCCGCCAGGCGGTCCACCGACCGGCCCTCCGACGGGACCTCAGATGGCCCCGGTGCCCGCGGCCTGCCCGGTGTGCGGCCGGCCGATGATGTGGGTCCCGCAATACGGACGCTGGTACTGTCCGACCTGCGGCCAATACCGCTGAAGGGAAGCCCCGGTTGCAGTGTCTCCGGTCTAGACCGGCCACGCGAACGTCACGTACAAGATGATCGCGGACAGCGCGATGCACAGCGCGACGACGGCGAAGGGCGGGACCTTCAGGGCCTTCTCGTCTTCCTGGTCGAAGTACCGGATGAGGCCCGCGGCGGAGTGGAATCCCTGGTCCTTGTTTCGAGCCATGACGGTCCCTCGTCCATGCCCGCACGGCCTTAAAAGATTTCCCTGCAGGCGGTCGCTCCGGGCCGAGTCGGAGACCATTAATACGCTCGTCTGGCATGCGCCGAACGTCCGTCCCCTCGGGGCCCGCGATGGTCGAGACCGGCGTCGTGTACATCGGAAAGAAGCCGACGATGAACTACGTCCTCGCGGTCGTCACATACTTCAACGACGGCATTCGAGAGGTCACCGTGAAGGCGCGCGGACGCTCGATCTCTCGCGCCGTCGACGTCGCCGAGATCGTCCGGGGACGGTTCATCCCCGATGCGGACGTCCGGGACGTGCGCATTTCCACGGAACGATTGTCCTCCGAGGAAGGCCCCGCGACGAGCGTCAGCACGATTGAAATCGTGCTGTCCAAGTAGGCTGAAGAAGGTGTCGGAGGTCGGTCGCGTCATTTCGCCTTGCGTTGCCAAGGCATTTCGCCGTGGATTCGACGCCCCGATGCACGCACTGCTGCGATTTCTTCGGTCGTCGCACCTCGGAAGCGGTCCGAGCCGCAGACGGGACATCGTCGTCGGCCCGATCCCGCATCGAAGGCCGCAACGAGCCCGACCCCCAATCCTTGGCTTCCCATTGGGAGGGAAAGNTCGGTCTTCCGATGTGCACCAGGACGATGCCCACGGAACCCACGATTCCAGTCGCGATTGCGATTAGTTCGGCCTCTAAGATTGTGGCTCTGCAATTGTCATTCAGGGGGATGCACTTACCATAGATCCAACCGCGCCCGAACAGTGCGAGCAACGCCAGGATCCAGAAGGTCACCGAGAGATAGATGCCAAATCTGGATAGGGTCGTCTTCTCCCCCGCTCCTCTAGGAACGTAATGCGGTGTGTGTAAATTCAATCCTTTCGGTCAGTCTTTCGGTGACAAGGCGACGCAAGTCAGGACTTGGGAACGCCCTCGCCGGAACTTTATCCGGCGCCTTGGGCCGCGGGAAAGACATTTATCGGGTCACTGTCTAGCCGCGGCCATGTCGATCGCCGTCCTGCTGATCCTGGCGATCGCGGCATTCCTCGCGGGGATAGGAGGCTCCTACCTCGGGATTGGCGGCGGCGTCTTCCTGATCCCGTTCATGACGCTCGTCCTCTCCGTGAACATCAAGGTCGCCATCGCGACGAGCCTGATCGGAGTCATCGCGACCTCGTCGGGGGCCGCTTCCGTCTACGTACGGGACCATCTCACGAACTTGCGCCTCGCGATGTTCCTCGAGGTGGCGACGACGCTCGGCGGCATCGCGGGCGCCCTCGTCGGCCTCCGGGTCCCGGAGCTGTTCCTGTACTTCGCCTTCGGAGTCATGGTCCTCTACGCGGCGGCGGCGATGGCCCGGGTCCGCGAGACCGCGAGGCAACGCGCCTACCAGGCCGGTGCGGAGCCACGCCTCACGGAACGGCTCAAGCTCAGCAGCGTCTACTTCGACCAGGAGGACCAGGGCGTCTACCGGTACCGGGTCGAGCGACCCGTCGCGGGCTTCGGCGTGAGCGCCGCGGCCGGCCTCTTCTCCGGCCTCCTCGGGGTCGGAGGCGGCTTCATCAAGGTGCCGGCGATGAACATCCTGATGCGGGTCCCCATGAAGGCCGCCGTGGCCACGAGCAACTTCATGATCGGCGTGACCGCCGCGGCGAGCGCCTTCATCTACTACCCCCAAGGCCTCGTCGACCCAGGCCTCGCGGCGATGGTGATCATCGGCGTCTTCTCGGGGACGAACCTCGGGACCCGGCTGCTCGAACACTCGAAGGCCTCGAACGTCCGCTTCGCCTTCGCGGTCTTCCTCGCCGCCATGGGACTCGCGATGCTCCTCAGCCGCCTCCCGGGGGTCTCGATTTGATCGCGGCCCGTGGGGGACTGCGGCTCGTCCAACGCCGCGTCGCCGCCCTGCGCCGCGCCGTCGTGGCCGAAGTCGAGGACATGAATCGGCTGATCTACCACATCCTCCGCGGGGGCGTCGTCGTCTCCGTCGCCGTCCTGGTCTTCGGCTTCGTGCTCGTCGCGATGACCGGCCGTCCGATCCCGGAACGCTCGATTCCCCCGCGATCCCTCGGAGACCAGTTGTACCACTTCACGCCGGAGGGATACCTGAGCCTCGGGGTCCTGATCCTCATCTTCACCCCGGTCGTCCGCGTCCTCCTCAGCCTCCTCTCTTTCGTCAAGGAAGGCGATCGGATGTACGTCCTGATGACCCTCATCGTCTTCGCGAACCTGATCACGAGCCTGTTCCTGCTCGCATGAACCTTTAAGGCCCCGGCCCCTTGCGGACGCGTGGATGAGGTCCTTGCCGCGGCCCGTTCGGTCGGTTTTGCAAAGGTGGGAGAGCGGACGCTCTGCGACGCCTGCCTCGGTCGTCTCTTCGGCAAAGTCGGACATGGCTACACGAACGAGGCCCGAGGGCGCGCGGTTCGAGCGATCGCTCCTCTCGGCTCCGACCCGTGCTGGATCTGCGAGGGCCTGACTTCGCGGTACGGTGACCTCGCGGGCCTCGTCGCCCGACAACTCGAGCCGTGGGAATTCGCCTCCTTCTGCATTGGATCGAAAATCGATCCGGAGGTCGCGGCGCGGGAGGAGTCCCTCTGGGTGGAGCTCTCGTTGTCCGCCGCGGAGCCGCTGAAGGCGGAGGTCAACCGGGAGATCGGCAAGCGCGTATCGGAACGCCTTGGGAAGGAGCCCGATCTGGCCCAACCGGAGGTGGTCGCGGTCGTCGACACCGTCTTCGACCACGTCGACGTCCAAGTGAACCCGCTCTACCTGCGGGGCCGGTACCGCAAGTTGGTGCGGGGCGTGCCGCAGACCCGGTGGCCCTGCCGGCGGTGCATGGGCAAGGGATGCGCCCGCTGCGGCGGCACCGGGAAGATGTACCCGACCAGCGTCGAGGAGGTCATCGCCGCGGAGGTGATGCGCGACTCCGGAGGGACTGGCCACGCGCTCCACGGGATGGGCCGCGAGGATGTCGACGCGCGGATGATCGGCCGGGGCCGTCCCTTCATCGTGGAGATCAAGGAGCCGCGACGTCGCAGCCTGGACCTGGCGGCCATCGCCGCGCGGATCAACGCGTCCGGCACGGTCGAGGTCGACGGGCTCGTCCCCGCCCGCGGTTCAGACGTCGTACCCTTGAAGGAAGACCGCGTCCCGAAGACCTACCGTATCCTCCTTCGGATGGCGCCTCCCGTGGAGGAGGCAAAGCTTAAGAAGACGCTCCCGGTTTTGGTGGCCGAGCCGATCGCTCAGCGCACCCCCGAACGGGTCGTTCACCGGCGTGCGGATACCATACGGCATCGACGGCTCCTGGCGGCGGAAGTCGTCGGGGTCGACGGAGACCGTGCGGAGCTCCGAGTGACCGCCGAGGCCGGGACCTACGTGAAGGAGTGGGTCCATGGGGACCATGGCCGCACCAGGCCGTCCCTCGCGGAACGACTCGACGTGGCGTGCGAGGTCCTCGAGCTCGACGTCCTCGACGTCCACGACGGTGACGCGCAATGGTGAAGGCATCGAAAGGGATCATGGAGAAGACGCGGCAGAAATTCCGCCGCGGGCCCCGGCAGCGCGGGCTCTCCCCGATCACCCGCTCGTTCCAAACCTTCGACGTCGGGGCGAAGGTCACGATCGTCATCGACTCGAGCGTCCAGAAGGGCTGGCCGCACCACCGGTTCCACGGGATGACCGGGACCGTCGTGGGGCGCCGCGGGAACGCCTTCCTGGTCGACGTCCGTTTCGGCGGGCGCATCAAACAAGCCGTGGTCCGGCCCGAGCACCTGAGGCGCGCGTGAGGGAAGACGATGGAGGAGTCATACGTGTCCCTCACGGAGCTGAAGGTCATCCTCGACAAGGAGAAGGCCGCTCGCGGCGAGCTCAATCCGGAACAGCAGTATTCCCTCAGCCACGCCTCCCTCTTTGCCCGGGTGCCTCCGGAGAAGGTCCCTCTCATCGTGAAGGAGCTCATGGAGATCCCTATGATGTCCCCCTTCAACGCGGTGAAGATCGCCGACCTGATGCCGACGCACCTCGACGACGTCCGGGCGATCTTCGCGAAGGAACGATTCAGCTTGTCCAAAGAGGATGCGGATAAGGTCCTCGAGATCGTGGGGAAGTACCGCTGACGAGGCGACGGCCATGGAAGACTACGCCCGCATCCTCGACTATCTACCGCAAGGTCATCCCGACCAGTCCAAGTTCCACCGGGAGGCGCTCGCCTACGCGATCGGCGAGGACGAGTTCAAGCTGTTCGAGCTCGTGCCGCGCGAAGGCGCGAACCTCTCGGTCGGGCAGCGCGTGTACATCGGCAAGGAGGTCGAGCTGCGCACCGAGATCCTCCACGTCAAGCGCCGGGTCGGCTACGAGGAGCTGACGACCGCGGCGCAGAAGGAGATGCCGTTCGTGATCCAGGAGGTCGTGAAGGAGAAGGAGGAGAAGTTCGTCGACTTCTTCAACCGCGCGCAGGCCATCACGACTCGGTTCCACATGCTCGAACTGCTCCCGGGCCTCGGGAAGAAGACGATGTGGGCGATCCTGGAGGAGCGGAAGAAAGGGCCGTTCAAGTCGTTCCAGGATCTCGACGCGCGCGTGCCGAGCATCCACCATCCGGAGCGGCTCGTTGCGAAGCGCATCGAGATGGAGATTTCCGACCCGACGCAGAAGTACCGCTTGTTCGTCGCGCGATGACCGCGATCATGAGCCGGCCGGCTTTCCGATCTCGGACTCGATTCCGCGGACGTCGTGGGAGGAAAGGCCGAGCTTCTTTCGCAGGACCTCGAGGAGCTCCCGTTCATCCTCGGTGATGGGTCCATCCTCGAGCGCCTCTTCGGCCACCGCGGCGTAGATTCCCCCGCGGTTCTCGAGGACTTCCTCGATGACTTCGGATTCGATCCGTTCCTGTTCCTCTTTCGAGATCCCGAGATTCTCCCGCAATTGCTCGACGAGCAGCCGTTCCGTCGCGGTCACACGGCCGTCCTTCCACGCGGTCATCACAGCCCTCGTGTATTCCTCCAGGCGCTTCACGCGCTCGTCCATGGCCCGCTTGCGGCGATCATCGATTCCCTCGAGGTACTCGAGGTCGAGCTTATCGACCGTCATCGCCTCGCGCACGATGTCGGAGAGGGTCAAGTGGACCGACGTGGCATGGTCGATTTCCTCCAGGGTCATGTCCTTCGTGACCCCCGCCACGGTCACCGGGACCTTCACCTTCGAGAGGCGCTCCCGGATCGACATCGCCCGCTCCCATCCCCGCGGGGCGAGATAGTACGCGAGCATCCGCTGCTTCTCTCCCTCGATGTGCGCCTTCGTCTCCGTGAGGTACCCGTCCCGGACCATTTCGTCCAGGTAGCGCGACAGGTGCTTGCGCTGGATTCCCGCCGCGAAGGCGATCGCCTTCTGTGTCGTCGCCTGCGGAAGGACGTACCGTTCCTCCAGATTTCGGAAGTCGGAGAAGTAGAGGAGGATGCGATCTTCCGTGGACAAGGCGAGCGGCGAGTCCGGCTTCACGCGTTCGACACGTCCGCATTCCGGATAACGGTTGCCGTTCTACGTTCGCCAACCCGGTCGGCACCTTCTTAAGGGCCGCCTCCGTCGAAGCCGCGCGATGCTTTCCCTCCCCATGGCCGGGGTGCCGCAGGACTTCGGCGCCCTGTTCGACGCCGATACGCGGGCGGCGATCTCGAGCGGCCTCTGCATCCAATGTCGCGGGGCGAAACTCCTCTGCGGCAAATCGCGCTGCCCGATCTTGGTCCGCTGGGGTTCGATGATGAAGACGGCGCCGATGATTGACCGGTTCGAACTGGACGGCGCGTCGCCTCCGGGCGTGTTCGTCGGCCGTTTCGGATATCCCAAGGTGTTCGTCGGTCCCTTGGTGCCGCCGATCCATGGCGATACGCAGATCCTCGATTCCCCGGAATCTTGGGTCGGCCATCCGATGGAGGATATCGTCCGCTTTCGCTCGACCTTGGTCCGCGGGATGCATCGCGTCCACGTCCAAGACGTCGACCGCGGGGGACGGATCGTCGACCAGACGCGTGAACTGGCCCTCGGCACGCTGCCGGCGGACGTCGAGGTGGGCTTCACCCGCAAGCCGCACGGCCGCGTCGTCCTTGACGACAACGTGCAGCCGTTCGGCCCCTCCGCCCCGCTTGAGCGGCTCGACATCGGGAACCTGCGCGTCGATCCGAACCTCGATCGGG
>VBLT01000071.1 GCA_005878615.1 Methanobacteriota archaeon | reverse complement strand
CGGTTGCTGAAGACGAGCCGGACCGGAATCGGCAACGCCTTGTCCGCCGCGTATTCCGCCATCCCTTTGAGGGGCGTAATGCCGACTCCTCCCGCGAGGAGGACCGCGGGCCGCGTTTCGTGCAGCACGAAATCGCCGATTGGGCCGAAGACGCGGACTTCGTCCCCCGGTTGGAGGGCTGCGAAGGCGCGCTTGTATGGGGAGTCGGAGAGGCGGACGGCGTACTCGAGGTGCGGGCGCGTGGGACTCGATGCGAGGGACATGGGCCGCGCGTCCATGCCCTCGTCGGTCCTCAGCTGGAGGAAGGTGAACTGGGTCGGCCGGAAGACGAACGCCTTCGGTTTCTCGATCCGAATCTCGTGGGTCGAGGGCGTGAGCGGTCGCGAGGAGACGACGGGAACGCGGAATCCCCTCGGTGGCTCGGCCATGCGCAGACCTCTCGCTCGCTCACGGCGGGAACACGAGCGTGGTATTTCGTGACTTGGAGCGGGAGAACGGCATCACCGGTGGGCTTTCTACCGTTGCGGCGGATGCGGACGACGGGGTCGCGTCAGCACCTTCAAATCGACCCGATGCGTCCCCGACCCGCGACCCATGGAGGCTCACGACAATCGGGAGGCGCAGAACACCGCGAGGACGGAGGCCTTCAGCGACGGGGTTTTCGCCTTCGCGATCACCTTGCTCGTCCTGAACCTCCGCGACCCGACGACCGCTCCGGATCTACCGTTGGGCACCTCCTTGTTGGACGGCCTGATTCACGAGTGGCAGTCGTTCTTTGCTCTGGTGACGAGCTTCATCACGATCCTCGTCATGTGGTTGAATCACCACAACATGTTCAGCCACATCGGGCGGGTCGATCGCCGCCTGATGCTGATGAACGGGCTGCTCCTCCTCTTCGTCGTCCTGACGCCTTCTATTCGGGCAATTTCCTGCTCATCGCCGTGGCGTGGAACGTCCTCTGGCGGTACTGCGCGAAGGACCGCCGGCTCCTTGCCGAGGACGTGACCGACGATGAGGCGAAGACCATCACCCGTCAATACACGGTGGCGCCCGTCGGATCGGTTGTCGCGATCGCCATCTCCTTTGTCAGCGGCCTGGCCAGCGTGACCGTCGTCCTCATCATCGCGGCCTTCTACGCGATCACGGGCTCCCACGGCGACTGAGGTCAGGAGGGCCGCGGACGACCGAACTCGTTGATCGCCAGGATCATCTCGTTCAGGCGCCCGGCGCGGCCGAGACGGTAGGCGAAGACGAGGCGCGGCTTCGACCGCAGATGGGGCTCGTCCCTTTCCGCGTCGAGGGCGGAGGTCTTGGAGATCTTCCCCGACGTCACCAGGTCCCGGAAGCGCTCATTGAGCAAGGAGACCTGTGCGTCCGAGAGCTCTCGTTCCAAGCGGATCACGAGGCGGTTCCCGACGAGCCGCGACGAATGGTACGTCGCATAATAGGAGGCGATCCAATCCGCTGCCTCTTCGGCGGAGTGGACGATCCGGTAGAGTCGGAGGTCCTCCGGGGAGACGAAGCCGCGGGCGAGCAGCTGGTCCCGGACGAACCGGTCCCACGTCTCCCAATAACGCTCGCCGGGAAGCTCCATGAGCACGACCGGCATCGGCGGCGCCTTCCCGGTCTGCAGGAGCGTGAGGACCTCGAAGCCCTCGTCGTGCGTCCCGAAACCTCCGGGGAACAGGGCGACCGCATCGGCCTCCATGACGAAGAAGACCTTGCGGGTGAAGAAGTAGCGGAAGTTGATCACCTTCGGATCGTCCTGGATCACCTTGGCCGGGCCCTTCTCGAAGGGCAGCAGGATGTTGACGCCGAAGGAGTTCTCCGGGCCCGCGCCCTCGATCCCGGCGCGCATGATGCCCTCCGCGGCGCCGGTGATGACCATGAATCCCTTCCCGACGAGGAGGCGCCCGAGCCGCACCGCGAGCTCGTAGTAGGGATGGCCCTTCTTCTCCCGGGCCGACCCGAAGATCGAGACCTTGCGGACGCCCCGGTACGGCTTGAAGACCCGCGCGGCGTACCGGAACTCCGCCATCGCCCGGCTGATGACCTTGAGGTCGAGGATGTCGAGCTCGTCCCGCTTCGCCTTCAGCGCGTTCAGGAGGATGTCGCGATACAGGACGGACCGCAGGTCCTTCCGGTCGGAGGCGAGGATCTCTTCGGCGAAGCGAAGGGCCTCCTCCCGCTCCTGCCCCTCATCGCGCTTGCCCCGCTCCTTCTTACGCCCCTGGGGTTCCACGGGCCCCCACATGTGCAGAGGTCTTCAAGGACATCGCTTCAGACACCCGTGAAGGCGGAGCCACGATGGATCGGAAGGCGGGTTCCCTCGGCAGAGTCTTCCCGCCGTCCACACGGGACTCGGGAGCCGAGTTCGGAACACATATGAGCCGTGTTGCCTCGCAAATGTTAAGTAACGTCCTGGAGTCTCCCGCTGGATTGCGACTCGGCATCGACATTGGTGGGGCGTTCACCGACTTAGTCGCCTATGATTCGGTCACGGGAAAGACGGCGTGGGTAAAGGTCGAGACCACATCCGCCGATTTTTCGGAGGGCGTCCGGAACTGTCTTGAGAAGAGTCACGTCCGGATGAAAGCCGTGGACACGATCATCCACGGCCAGACCCTCGTCATCAATACGATCGTCACCCGAACCGGTGCGAAGGTCGGACTGATCGCGACCCGGGGGTTCCGGGACGTCCTGGAGCAGCAGCGGAGCAACCGGAGGGACATGTACAGTTTCCGGTACCGGAAGCCCGAGTCCTTGGTGCCGAGATACCTGCGGCTCGAGATCGATGAGCGGGTCCTCAGCGACGGGACCGTGTTGAAGCCTCTCCCTGAAGAGGAAATCGGGAAGGCCGCGCGGGCTCTCGCGAAGGAGGGCGTGGAGGCGATCGCGATCAGCCTGATGAATTCTTACGCGAACCCGAGCCACGAGGAGGCCGTGGCGGAGGCCGTGAAACGCGCCGCTCCGGACCGCTTCTTGACCGTGGGGAGCGAAGTCTCCCGGGAGTGGGGAGAATACGAGCGGACGAGCACCGCAGTCCTGAATGCATATACGATGCCGAAGCTGACCCGATACTTGGACAAACTCGAGGGCACCTTCCGAGACGGCGGATTTCCCGGAACCCCGCTCACGATGCTCTCCAACGGGGGCATGGCGACGTTCGACCATGCACGGCGCTATCCGATTACGACGATGGAGTCCGGGCCCGTCGCCGGCGTGATCGGCTCCATCGCGGTCGCGGAAGGGCTGGGCCTCAAAAACATCCTGACCCTCGATGGCGGCTCCACGACGACGAAGGCGAGCCTCGTGCAGGAATTGGCGCCGACGACTGGGACGGAGCACTATGTGCAACGGGACGAGAACAACCCCGGTTACCCTGTCTTCGTGCCCACGGTGGAAGTCGTCGAGGTCGGCAACGGGGGAACGAGCATCGCATGGATCGACGGCATCGGCAACGTCCGGGTCGGACCCACCGCCGCCGGCGCTCTGCCGGGGCCCGCGTGCTACGGGAAGGGTGGCACGGATCCCACGGTGACGGACGCCTACGTAGTCACCGGCTTACTGAACCAAAAGTACCTCCTGGGCGGCGACCTCAAGATCGATCGGAGCCTGAGCGAGAAGGCGTTGCGACCCTTGGCGGACCGGTTCCACGCCAGCGTCGCCGCGTTCGCGGAGGGAGTCGTCAAGCTTGCGAACGACAACGCGGCCGACGCCCTTCGATTGGTCTCGGTGCAACGGGGCTATGATCCACGGGAATTCGCCTTGATTGCCTACGGCGGCTCGGGACCCATGTTCGCGCCCTTCATCGCCCGAGAGCTCGAAATCGGTACGATCGTCGTCCCTTCCGTCCCGCCCGGAGTCTTTTCCGCGTGGGGCATGCTCGTGACCGACGTCAAGCACGATCTCGTCCTCACGCAGACTCTTCGGCTCGACGTCGAAGGGAACTTGGACGACGCCAACGCGACCTATCGCCAGTTGGAAGCACGGATGGTCGCGATCTTCGAACAAGAAAGGTTCGGCACGGAACGCCCCGTCGTGTTTCGGAGTGCCGACATGAGGTATCGAGGACAGGAGCACACGGTCCGCGTGGACGTCATGCCTGGGCCTTTGTCGCTCGACAACGTCGGCGAGCTCATCCGGCGATTCCATGAGGCTCACGAGCGCAAATACGCATTCCGGCTGGAACGAAGCGTCGTGGAGATCGTGAACTTCCACGTGAGCGGCGTCCTCAAGGTGGGCCGAGCGTCTCTGCCCGAGCGGCCGGCGCCGAAGGGATCGGCCGAGAAGGCGTTGGTCGAACGCCGGGAGGTCTACCTGGACGGCCGCGCGACCAAGTGGTCCATCTACGATCGGGCCCTCCTCCCGGCGGGGTCCGAGCTGCCGGGTCCCGTCATCATCGAAGAGCCGACATGCACGATCATCGCCCTGGAAGGACAGCGCGCGCGGATCGACGAACACGGAAACGTCATCATCAGGCAGGTGTGACGACGCGGCAGGGCCCGGCGGAAAAAGCGGACCCGTTCACCGCGGAGATGATCAAGAACGGGCTCATCGTCGCATGTGAGGAGATGTTCTACGCGTTCGGCAGGACCGCAATGAGTCCGGTGATCTACGAGGTCCTCGACTACGCCGTGGGGATCGCCAATGCGGAAGGCGAACTCGTGGCGCAGACGCCCGGGGTCCCCGGCTTCTCCGGCGTCCTGGATTTCGTCGCCTCGGATGTCTTGGAGAAGTGGCGGAAGGAGATGAGGCCGGGCGACGTCTACGTCCTCAACGTCCCGTACCGGTCCGGCACGCATCTCAACGACGTCGCCCTCGTCCTGCCAAGCTTTCACAAAGACGACCTCCTGGGACTCATCATCAACAAGGGCCACTGGTCCGAGGTCGGCGGCATGCACTTCGGCAGTTGGACCTCCGATGCGACGGAGATCTTCCAGGAAGGCATGCAGTTCCCGAACATCCGCCTGTACCTCGAGGGCAAACCGAATCGGGACCTCATCGAGATGATCCGGGCCAACTCGCGGCTCCCCGATCAGACCTTCGGAGACATGGAGGCGCAGATCGCCTCGATGAAGGTCGCGGACCGCCGGATCCAGAAGCTGATCGAGAAGTACGGCGTGGACGTCATCCGGGCCAGCATGGACAAGCTGCTGGAGGACGGCGAGAAGCTCGCCGCGTTGAAGTTGAAGGGCCTCCCCAAGGGAACGTTCGAAGCGGAGGACTACATCGACGACGACGGGATCACGGAGGATCCGCTCTACGTCAAAGCGAAAGTGACGATCTCAGACGACGCCTTCGTCGTCGACTTCACGGGAAGCGCGCCCCAGGGGAAAGGCTCCATCAACTCGCCTCTGCCGGGGACCGTGTCCGGGGTCCGGGAGACCTACATGGCGGTCATGGATCCGCACGCCCTGGCCAATGCCGGCTTCTTCCGACCCATCAAGGTCATCGCGCCCGAAGGCAGCGTCTTCCATGCGGTCCGTCCCGCGCCGACGTCCACGTACTGGGAGTCGATGTCGTACTCCGTCGACCTGGTCTGGAAGGCCTTGGCCCCGCACGTGCCCGACCGCCTGTCCGCGGGCCACTTCCTCTCCATCCTCGCCACGATCCTGGCCGGCGTGGACGACCGGACCCGCGAACCCTTTGCCGTCGTGGAGCCGCAGCCGGGAGGGTGGGGCGCCCGGAACGACGGAGACGGCGAGTCCGGTTTGGTCGCCTGTGGAGATGGCGAGACGTACATCGCGTCGAACGAGGTGTACGAGCGGAACATGCCGATCCTCGTGGATCGGTATGAACTGAACATCGAAGCGGGTACGGGACATGGTCGATTCCGCGGCGGCTTCGGGGTCATCAAAGATTACGTCGTCCGCTGCCCGGAGGCCTCCTTCACCGTGTCCGTCGGCCGCGCCAAGTACCCTCCCTGGGGCGTCGACGGCGGGACCGACGGGACGCCGAACACCTGCATCGTCTTCAAGCACGGCCGGGAGCCGATGGTCGCCCGCAAGGTCGGAGGGCTCAAGCTCGTCCGGGGCGAGAAGGTCAGCCTTCGCAGCGGGGGAGGCGGCGGATGGGGCCCTCCGCTGGAGAGGGATCCCGAACGCGTCCTCTCGGACGTCCGGAACGAGTACCTCACCGTGGAGCAGGCGAGAGACATCTACGGGGTCGTCGTCGAGGGCATGCAGGTCGACGGCGGGAGGACGCAACGGAGGAGGGAGGAGATGAGGAGAGGGCACCGCGAGCGGCGACCCTGATGGGGTGGGCCCGCGGAGCATGTCCGTCATCTCTCTCCAAGATGTCTCGTGGACCTACGCCGGGGCGGCCAAACCGGCGCTCGACCGGGTGAACCTCGAGGTTGCCCGAGGCGAGGCCGTCCTGGTCACGGGTCCCGCGGGGGCCGGAAAATCGAGCCTCTGCTATTGTCTCAATGGCATCGTCCCGAACTTCTTCCCGGGCGAATTTTCCGGGCGGATCGAGGTCGAAGGACACGACCCCTCGCGGGAGGAGATCGGCGACCTTTCGCGGCTCGTCGGGGCCGTCCTGGAGGACTACGGAGCCCAGCTGCTCCAGCCGACCGTGATCGACGACATCGCCTTTGCGCTGGAAAACTTCGGCTTCGATTCGCG
>VBLT01000070.1 GCA_005878615.1 Methanobacteriota archaeon | reverse complement strand
TCCGTCGCCGAGCACGGTCCCTTCGTCGAGGCGCTCGAGGATCCCACGGTCCCGCGAGGCCCCCCGACGGGGCGAGGTCCGAGCCATCCCATGAGGAACGACGGCGCAGTTTAAAGTCTCGCGGATGTCGGGCCGTCGACGCCAACGCTAGATACCTCGCGAACGCTCCCGCAACGGTGGCCGAGGTCAGGGACGCCATAATCGTCGGAGGCGGCCACAACGGGCTGGTGGCCGCGGCCTATCTGGCGAAGGCCGGCCTCAAGGTGCTCGTCCTCGAACGTCGACGAATCGTTGGCGGCGCGTCCGTCACCGAAGAGGTCTTCCCCGGCGTCCGGTTCTCTCGACTCGCCTACTCCGCGGGACTCCTGCGACCCGAGATCATCCGCGACCTCGATCTGGCGCGTTTCGGGTACGAGGTCCATCCGTTCGACCCGCAGTTCTTCCTCCCCTTCCCGAACGGAGATTCGATCCTCCTCTGGAACGACGCGGACCGCAACCACCGGGAGTTGGCGCGGTTCTCGAAGCACGACGCGGACGCCTACCCAAAGTACGTGGCGTTCTGGACTGACGTCATGGAACTCATCGAGGCGATGGTCCTCGAGGCACCGCCCGCGCTGCCCGACATGATGGCCCTCTTCCGCGGGACCGAGGCCGAGGACCTGGCCCGACGCGTCCTGCTTTCAAGCGCGGCCGATCTGCTCGACGAATTCTTCGAGTCCGCGGAGGTGAAGGCGATGCTCGCGACCGCCACGACGATCGGGCTGCCGGCCGGTCCCCGGACGCCGGGCACGGCGCTCATGCTCGGCCACATGCTGCTCCACGAGATCAATGGCGTGAAGCAGACGTTCGGGTACGCCCAAGGGGGGATGGGCGGCATTTCGCAGGCCCTCGCGAAGGCAGCGACTCACCACGGAGCGACAATCCTCACGTCGGCGGAGGTCCGTCGCATCGTCACCCGGAATGGCCGGGCGGTCGGTGTGGAACTCGCCGACGGCCGGCCGATGGGGGCCCGGAGTGTCCTCGCGAACGTGGACGTGAAGACCACCTTCGAACGCCTCGTCGATCCGGACAGTGTGGATCCGGACTTCCTCTCCCGCGTCCGTCGGATCAAGGCCACCGGCGTCGTCACGAAAGTGAACTGCGTCCTCTCGGAGCTCCCGGACTTCACATGCCGGCCGGGGAAGACGGTCCAGCCGCACCATCGCGGATACATCGACGTCTGTCCGTCCATCGACTACTTGGAGAAGGCGTGGGACGACGCGAAATGGGGAGAGCCGTCGCGGGAGCCGTTCCTGGACTGCGTCCTCCACTCCGTGACCGATCCAAGTTTGGCGCCTCCGGGCAAGACGACGCTGTCGGTGTACTCACAATACTCGCCGTACCGGTTGCGGACCGGGTCCTGGGACGATCGGAAGGAGGAGGTCGGCGACACGATCCTCGAGACCCTCGCCGCGTTCGCTCCGAATCTCCGACATGCGGTTGAGCGGCGAGAGGTTCTCTCTCCCCTCGACATGGAAAGGGAATGGGGTTTGCCCGGCGGATGCATCTATCAGATCGACATGACCCCGGACCAACTCTTCTCCCTCCGGCCGCTCCCCGGTTGGTCGTCCTATCGGACCCCGGTCTCCGGACTGTACCTCTGCGGGAGCAGCGCGCATCCCGGAGGGGGCGTCACCGGAGCCCCCGGTCGGAACGCGGCCATGGTGGTCCTCGAGGATTTCCGAACCGCCTCGGGCTAGAAGGTGACTCTTTTTCGCTTCGATCGTCCTATGGGCCGTGGAATGGAACAGGCCAAGCCGGTGCCGCAATCCCCGGTGAATGGAGAGGCCGACCTCCGCTGCGACGTGTGCGGAGCACCGGCATTCGAAGTCCGATGCAAGATCATCTGCCGCCGATGCGGCTACACGCGGGACTGCTCCGACCCCTGAATTTCGACAGGTGACGAGACCTTCGGCAGATGACGTGATAATCAACGGCAAAAGCTTTAGTGCTCAGGGATTGTCCGCGCGAAAGACCGGTGAGGCGAATGGATTCCCAAATGCCGCAAACCGAGTTCGTCCGGAAGGCCCTTTTTGGCCGGACGGTGGAACCCGACGCGACGTACGCGGGGGATCTCCTGGCCCTCGAACGAATCTTGTCCACGCGCGCGGTCGGCATGGCGGAATCCATCGCGCTCTCCCATCTCGTGAGTCGCTATCCGAGGGAATCGGACGCGATTGCGAGGGAGCTCGGGACGCGACCATTCATTCCGTTCGAGGATGCACGGGTCGCGGCCTTGGTCGACGAACGCCTGCGGTTGGCGCTCGGCCGAGCCCGGCTGCCGCGTCTCCGATCGGACGACCCCCTCGATCTCCTGGGGCCGTAGTGGTCCTCCTGCGCGCGTCAGCTTCCGATTGTGAACTGGTCTTGATAGGAACCGCTGAACCTCGTCGACATGGAAAGGGTCATGTTCGTGAGGGTCACTCGACAGAACCCATACCCGTAGCCCGAGGTGTTGCCGCCCATCGCGGTCGCAAAGTACACTCGCTCGCTGTCCGTCGTCATGTGAACCCCGCTGAGGGACTGGCCCATCGTACCGCAGATCGTGAACACGGTGCCGGCGCCCTTGACGAACGGGCTGTTGGCGTCCACCACGCATTCCGGCCGGCCGACGCCCGCCTTGGCGCACGACAACTGCTTCGTCCGCTGGTAGTCGTGGTCATGCCCTTGGACCACCAAGTCGACCCGCTTCTGGGTCAGGAGGTCCAACAGCCCCTGGCCGATTTCGCACGTCATCACTCCAACGGAGATGCACACTTTGTGCATCGCGACGACGATCCACTTGATCCCCGCCCCCCTCGCCGAGTCGATGGCATGGACCAACCACCGTCGATGCGTCGTGTTTGAGCTGTACTCATACCAACCTCCGTAGGTGAAGCTCAGGGCAGGCGAGATCAGGATGAACCGAGCGATCGGGGAGCTCTTCGGATAGTCGAAGTAGTACTCCTTTCCGTACACGCCGACGCTGCCGGAGACACGATTCGGTTCGCACTTCACGAACTTGTCAATGAGAACGGGTCCGCTGCTCTCGTGATTCCCCGATAGGAGTTCGAAGGGAAACTGCGCGGGTTTCTTCAAACTCCAATTCACGAATCTGCACCAACTCGGTTCGCTCCCAGCCTGGGTGCTGTAGCTGAGATCCCCCAGCGCGAGGAAGAAGCTCAGATTGGCCAAATCGGCCCGGAGCCGCGCCAGCGCGGTGGGGGCGTGCGAGCCATTGGCGCCGATGTCCCCGCCATAGCCGAAGGTGAAGACCGGGTCCCCGAGGACCGACCACGGCGGGGCGGTTGGATCGGACGCGACCGGCCTCGGATCCGTCACGTTCATCATCGACGAGGCAAGCACGAGCACAAGGCAAACGAAAGCAAGGACCCATAGTCCCGGGGAGCGATTCATTCCGACGCCTCGCTTCGACCGTCCCGTGCAGGCCCGCCGGCACATGAACGATGAGTTTCAACCCGATTCGTGGCGCACCACTTTGATTCGCCTAAATCGCACGATCCATCGCGACACCTCGCGGACCGATGGAGGGGAAAAATTCGAGCGAAAAAACCCCATCCATCGGGTGCACGAAAAGTCGTGGTGTCACATCAATATTATTAAGTACCACATTGACGAATGGACCGCGAGTGCGGCGGCTCGTCCTCGCGGAAAAGTTCAGCGCTGCCCGACGTTTGGCGCAAATCCTGTCGGAAGGGAAGACGGCGAGGGTCCGGGCAGACGGCATTACCTATTTCCAATTCTCAAGACAAGGGGACGAGTACACCCTTTTCCCGCTCCGCGGGCATGTCGTGGAGATCGACTATCCGGCGGACGTCCAGGATTGGAAATCGACCGACCTGGACTATCTGATCGACCTGGAACCGGTCCGACACGAATCGCCCCCGGCGTTGCACGACATGTTGAGGCTCCTTGCCGACGCGACGGACGAAGTGATCCTCGCGACGGACTATGATCGGGAAGGGGAACTCATCGGCGTGGAGGCGTTGGAGACCCTTCGGAGCCGGCGGACGGAGCTGCCCGCGAAGCGGGCACGATTCAGCGCGATGTCGCCATCCGAGGTTCGCCGATCATTCGAGAACCTCACCGAACCAGATTGGGCCCTCGCGGAGGCCGCCGCCGCGAGGCAGCGCATCGACCTCGCATGGGGCGCGGTCCTCACTCGATTCCTGACGGTCGAATGTGCCTCGGACCGCCAAGTCCTCTCCGCCGGTCGGGTGCAGACTCCCACGTTGCGGATCGTCGCGGACCGCGAGCGGGAGCGGGAGGATTTCGTGCCGCGCACCTTTTGGAACGTCGTCCTCAAATCCGGGTCTCCGACCCTCGAGGCCACCGCGGTCGGCGGTCCATTCTGGGATCGGGAAGGAGCCCAGGCCGTCGTGGCGCTTGCGGGACTGGGAGGCGAGTCGGCGACCGTCGCCCGCATCGAGTTGAGCCAACATCGGGAACCGCCTCCGGCGCCCTTCAACACGACCTCGCTACTCGCGAAGGCATCCCGGGAGGGAATCAGCGCGGCCCGTGCGATGGCCGCAGCCCAGGACCTCTACGTCCACGGGGAGATCAGCTACCCGCGGACGGACAACACGGTCTACCCTCCGTCCCTCCCGGTCCACGACCTCCTGCGGCGTCTACACGACTCCCCTTATGGTGCCTACGCCGACCGATTGCTGGCTCAGCCCACCCTCGAGGCGAGTCGCGGGCCCGTCCAGACGACGGACCATCCGCCGATCTATCCGACGGCCGCGCCTGCGAAACGGCGGGACAGCGTGCGTTCGCGGATGTATGACCTGATCGCCCGGCGATTCCTGGCGACCTTCTCGCCTCCAAGCGTGACCGCGGTCACGGACGTGCGGCTCGTCGTGGGCGACTCCGCGTTCGCGGCCACCGGACGCGCCCAGATCGATCCGGGATGGAGGGAAATCCTACCGGAGCACGATCCTCTGAAAGCGCTTCCTCCTCTGTCGGAGGGCGACGTCGTGCCCATCCAGGAGCTGCGGATCGTCGAAGAGCGGACCAAGCCGCCGCCCCTCCACTCGCAAGGCTCCCTCCTGCTCGCGATGCAACGGCTCGAACTCGGCACGAAGTCGACCCGGCACGAGATCCTCGACCTCCTGTTCCGTCGACAATTCGTGAGCGGCCGATCGATGCGGACGACCGCCGCAGGTCGGGCCCTCGTCGATGCCCTCGCGATCTATGGGCCGGACCTCGCGAGTTCGGAGATGACGCGTCATCTGGAGGACCGGATGACCGCGATCGCGGAGGGCCATGCGACCCTCGACGAAGTCGTGGGCGAATCGCGGCGCGCCCTCCATGGAGTCGTCGCGGAATTGCGGTCCCATCGGGAGTCCCTGAGCCGTTGGCTGAAGGACGCGACGTGGCTCGAGAAGGATTACGGACCGTGCGACGCCTGTGGCGAAGGCCGGATGACCCGGCGACGCGCGCGGAACGGCTGGGCCTTCCTGGGCTGTTCGAGGTATCCGGCCTGCAAGCATCGAATGCGCCTGAACGGACTCGGCCAACGCCTCCCGTGGGAGCTTCGAGAGGCCGAGACGATTCCGATCGCCATGCCAGCGACCGCGTAGCATTCCGGCGGATTCGAAGCCTTCATGTCGCCGAAGGCGCTCGCCGCGCCCGTCGGCGGAGGTTGGGGCATGGTCTTCGTCCGCGACGTGATGACACGGGACGTCATCGTCATCGATCCGGAGCGGACGGTCCTCGAAGCCGCGAAACGGATGGCGGCGAAGAAGATCGGCGGCTTGGTCGTGGTGAAGCACGGCCGGCCCGTCGGCTTGGTCACGGACCGCGACATTCTCTGGAAAGTCACGTCTACGGGGCTGAATCCGGGGAAGGTCCTCGTCCGAGAGATCATGACGTCGCCCGTCGCAACAGTCAGTCC
>VBLT01000069.1 GCA_005878615.1 Methanobacteriota archaeon | reverse complement strand
CCGCAGCCCGCATCCGCTGGTCGGTACTTAACGCGCTCCCCCCTCGAGAGCGCCCCAATCCTCGATATGCATCGTACCTACGGGTCCCTTAAGAGCAGGCCCCCTCTGCTACAATCCGGAGAAGAATATGGACCGAATACGCATCTCGCGGATCGCTTACGCGGTCATCGCATGGGGCGTTGTCGTGGCGCTGTTAATCCAAGTCTCGCTCATTGGCCTCTGGTTGTTTTCCGGTCAGCCCACCCTGGCGATCCATAAGGAATTCGGCCATGCCATCTTCCTCGGGGTGTTCGGGCTGCTGATCCTTGCCTACACGGGCCGTCTCGCCCCGCGGATGAAGTTCGCAACGGCGCTCTTGTCCGTCGTCACGGCGGTCCAGACCGAGGTCTTTGCGCTGCTCCCGGGCTCACCGCTGCGCGCCTTCCACACGGTGCTTCCCCTCGTGATTTTCGCCCTCGCGGCGTTCCTCGCTCGGGGCGCGACCTCCTTCCTACCCGTCCGTCTCGGCCAGGTGGCCTTTCCGTTGCCGA
>VBLT01000068.1 GCA_005878615.1 Methanobacteriota archaeon | reverse complement strand
TCCGTTCAAAAGGTCAGGTCGTGGATCCGGATTCGGAACCATCGCCCCAGTGGACGGCAAGGCGCGAGAGCCTACGCTCGTTCCTGGTACAACTCGAGCCAGATGCCATTCGGATCCTTCACGAAGCCGACCACGTACTTCGGGCGCACTTCGACCGGCTGCGCCAACGTCGCTCCGGCCTTCAGCAATCGTTCGACGTCCTTTCGGACGTCCTTCGACTCAAACGCGAGGTGGTCAAGCTCGCTGCCTTCCCTATACTTCGAGTTGGGATACCAGTTCATCTCGAGGACATGGGGCGAGTCTTTGTCCTTGAATGCCGCGACCTCGCCGGCGCCGGTGCCTTCCACCTTGTGCCGCCCGAGATACTCCATTCCGATCACGTCGCGGTAGAAGGCAATTGACTGATCGAGGTCCTTCACTTCGATCCCGGTGTACGTGAACTTCATACGAAACCCGATGCCGTATGCAACGACGCGGGATTCAATGTTTCTGGACGGCCTCGCGGGTGCACGACGAGTCGTTCAAAGCTCGAGCCGTCTCGGTCGGCGGGCCCGCCAGATCGTCGTTCCTGGAATCATCCGGATTTTCGCCAGCGGGAAGACGTCCGCATAGGTGTTCTCCTTCGGGATCGGCTCCGGCTCGAGGATGTCCGTGACGACGAAGCCCGCTCGGGTGAGCGCCGCGTGCCAATCCCCATGCGTGCGAGGGAAGTCGACCTCGGTGCCGCTCTCTTCCTTGAACACGATGGGAGTGCGGTCAAAGTAACTTCTCCGAAATTCCAGGGTTCCCTCTGCCGTGATCTGGTAGATCGGCGACTGCCAGGAGAATGCGAACAGGCCTCCGGGCCTGAGCACGCGCGAAACCTCGCGGAAGGTGAGATCGATCTCCTCGACGAAGCCGAGGGCATACGCGGAGAACGCGATGTCGAAGGAGGAGGCCTTGAGCATCGAAAGGTCCTCCACGTTCGATTCGATGAATCGGACCCGGACTTTCTTCGATCGGACGAAAGCCCTCGCATGCGCCAACTGCTCCGAAGAGAAGTCGACTCCGGTGACGCGCGCTCCCTCCGCCGCGAGGTAGGCGGCCGATTGACCGCCCCCGCAGCAGACCTCGAGGACGTCCTTGCCTCTCATGGAAGATCCGAGGACCTTCAGGTCTTTCTCGGGAGGCATCGACGGCCCCCAGAGCACGTCGCCTTCCAATTCCGTCCGATGGATCGCCTGGTACTCGCGGCTGCTGGCGTTCCAGTTCTCGCGGTTAGCCCGCGTATGCCGGGACTCCGGGGCCACGGGACCGCGAGGAGGAGCGGTGCCTTAGCCTTGACCTCAGCCTTTCGGTGGGCCGGTCCACGGTCTCAGGCGAGCTTCGCGCCCATCGTGATCTGCGTGTTCAGGAGCCGGGAGATCGGACAGTTCTTCTTCGCGGCTTCCGCCGCGGCTTGGAACTTGGCCGGGTCCGCGCCGGAGACCTTCGCCGAGACGTCCAAGTGGATCGACTTGACCGACCATCCCTTGTCCGTCTTGTCGAAGTCCAAGGTCGCTTTCGTCTCGACGACCTCGGGGCGGTATCCGGCCTGGCCGAGTTCGTTGGAGAGGGCCATCGAGAAACAGGCCGCATGGGCCGCGGCCACAAGCTCCTCGGGGTTCGTCCCGGGCTCGTCCCCGAACCGCATCGCGAAGCTGTACGCCACGCCTTTCACCGCGCCGCTCGCGGTGGACACCGTGCCTTTGCCGTCCTTCAGCCCGCCCCGCCATTGCGCACTCGCCCGTCGCTGCATCGAAATCCCGGCGGAAGGAATCGGACGGGCCCCTTAACGTTTCCTCAATCGTCTCGTGCCTGCGGCATGTTCGGGGGAGTGGGACCTAGGGAATCACGAGATGCGAATCCCCAAATTCGTGCCAGAGATATCCCGCCCGGACCGCCTCCGCATATGCCTCTCGGACGCCCTCCATCCCGAGGAACGCCGCGAGCAACGCCAGGTGGCTCGTCACTGGATCATGGAACCCGGTCAGGAGTCCGTCGATCGCATGGATGCCCCGGTCGGGATTCACGAAGAGGCGAGTGAAGCCGGTTCGAGGACGGAGGCCTTCCGGCGTCCACGCCGATTCGAGGGCCCGGACGACCGTCGTGCCGACGGCGATGACCTGGCCGCCGTTCGCGTGCGTACCATTCACGGCGTCCGCGGTCTCCGGGGACACGGCGAACGGCTCCGGGTACAGGGCCTGCCCTTCCACCGTCTCGCTCTCGATCTCGAGGCTCGAGACGCCCGTGTGGAGCAGGATCGGTGCGATCCGGATGCCCGCCTTTTCCAGCGCTTCTCGGATCCGAGGCGTGATCGGACGGGCGGCGGAAGGCATCTCCGCGCTGCCGGGGACGCGCGAGAAGAGGGTCTGGTAGACGTCCATGGGCCACGCCTCGGTGTAGCCGTAGTGGATTGGTCCCCCTCGTTCTGTGATCATCGAGTCGAACGGACGGTCCGCGAGGGCGAACCACAGCCGCGGGATTCCCGGATACGGTGACAAGAGGCGGACCGTCGCAGCTCCGATTCGGAGTTCCTCCGCGGGCTCGATCGGCAGTGGGCCGGGCTTCCCCGCCGCCCAGCGGGGTTCCGCGATCCAGAGGTCGGACCGGAATCGTGTGCAGAGGTTCAGGAGGATCGAGCCGAGGCGTCCCTCGGCGGGGAGGCTTGCGGGGATCGCCGCGCTCTCGTTGACGACGAGGAGGTCGCCGCGGCGAAGGAACGTTGCGAGGTCTTCGAACCGAGCGTGGTGATGCCCGTCAGGCCCCGTGACCAGGAGGCGAATGTCGTCCCGGGACCGGCCGTGGATCTCGGGCGGTTCGTGGGCGAAGACCCGTTCGGGGCGCTCGAAGACCAGCTCGGTCGTCTTCACGCGGGGACCTCCCACACCGCCGCCTGCGCCTGGTAGCGCATGCCACTCACCTTCATCGGGGGCTGCGAGAGGAGCCACGCCCAGAACGGCAGCGTGACGTCGGGCGTGGGGCGGTCCGAAATGTCCTGTCCCGGGTAAGCGTCCTGGTGCATCTTCGTGCGCATGTCGCCAGGATCGACGCTCACGACCGCGATCCCTTGGTCCTTCAGCTCGGCGGCAAGGGTCTTCGACACGAGGTCGAGGGCGGCCTTGCTCGCCCCGTAGATGCCCCACCCGGGGTAGCCGCCGATCGCCGCGTCGCTCGAGATGTTGACGGCGAGACCGGTTCCGCGGCGGAGGAGAGGGAGGGCTTCCCTCACCAGGGCGAGTGGGGCCAAGGTGTTGATTTCGAAGACGCGGAGGAAAGTCTCCGGCGAGGCCTGGACGAGAGGCGGCAGCGGCGTGTCACCGAGGTCCGAGGCGTTGTTGACCAGGAGGTCGATTCGCCCGTGGGCGGCCGCGGCCTCGAGCAGCCGATGACGGTCATGCGCATCGCCGACATCCCCCGGGAGGGAGACGACCGGCACGCCGGCGGCCGCGAACTCCTTCGCCGCGGCGAGCAGGGGCTTTTCGTCCCGGGCCATCGTGAGAAGGGCATAGCCCTGCTTCGCGAGGAATCCCGCGAGGACCCGGCCGAGCCCGCGGCTCGCTCCGGTGATGAGGGCGACTTTGTAGGAATTGGGGAGGGACGTCATACTGTGACTCACTTTCCCTCTCCATGCGAGGCCGTCGAAGATATCCTTTACCGATTACAAAGGATACAAAAGGGAAACGCAGGGGCTCATGCCTATCGCGGACGATAATACTGAGGATACGCGCGGACGTAGTATTCCTGCCAGTCCTTCCAGGCCTTCTTTTCCCGGTCCTGGTCCTTCATGCGGGAGGTGACCGCGAGGGAACAGAGGGCCGCGATGCCCAGGATCACGAGCCCGGTCGTGGTGAAGACCGAGACGCCGCCGACGAGCCAGCCCTGCAACGCGGCGTAGGACCCGAGGAGGACCGTCACGAGCGTGAACGTGATTGAGCCTGCGATTCGCCGCGTGATCCAGCCCATCAAAGGAAGGCGTTCCCGGGTCCCACTTAAAGGATTCCGCCCAGAAAATCATCGACGCTAATTTTTCGCATGTCCGGCCAAAGAGGCAGGGGGGAGTCTAACCTCGACCAGTCGTTCGGTTTCCTGATGCTCGTCACTTCCGGTCCTTGGTCATGCTCAAAGTATCCCCAGATCCGGACGAATAAGTGACAGTAATGGCCTCACTTGGTTCCAGCCAGACAGCGAGGTGGAACTTCTCGTTGTTTCCGACACTGTACAGTGCGACCAGGTCTTTCGTGACCGTAAGCGTCCCGGCCGCACCCCGTGCCCCGTTCAGCAAAACAGCTTCCCCAACACCGTCTCGGTTCGTGTAAACAAACGGACTCGCAAGCAGCGTAATTGCCGCCGCCCCTTGCGGGTTGAAGCGAACGACGTCCGCCGTCATGACCTTGAAGTTCGCGCTTTCGTTGGAGGCGCCGAGAGTAAACGAGGTCGGGGTCGATCCAGTAAGATGGCCGCCGCGAATCTGCAGCATCGACCCCTTGGCGAAGTTCGAGAGATTCGAGTTCTGAATCCATGTATAGGTATTTGCGCCGACCGTCAAGCTCGGATTCTGGAGGACGACTCCATAATAGACGAAGGCCGTCGCGTTCACGATCTGGAATAGGTCCATACCTGCCTGGTCAATCTGGATGTGTGGGTTTGTGAAGATAAGCTTCCGCGGGCCGGCGTCCAAGGTCGTGCCAGACATCCGGAGGATGCAGCCACCCGTTGGCGCCCCGCCGGTATGGACGAAGGAGCAATCGGTGAATGTCACGATCGTGCCCGTATGTCCCGGACCGGTCGAAGAATACTCGATTGAATCTACGCCTGTAAAACCGCCTACGTTCTCCAACTGGCATCGGTAAAAGGCAATGTGGCCGTTCGCGTCGCTCTTCGCTTCGACGGTGACCAAGTTGACTCCATTGTTTTGAGCCCGAATTCGGCAGTGCAGGAAGAGACCGTTCTCGATGTCGCCCGGCCCTGTGAACCGAAGGCCTTGCCGACCAACCGTCGAGTAGGAGTTCATCCGGCAGAAGCCAACCGTCCAGCCGTCGACGTCGAAACTAGTACTCGGTGCGGAAATTTCCAATTCGTCCATTTCGAGGCCCCATAGGGTTGCGCGACGCACCTGGGCCGCTGAGTTCCCGCCAAGGATGATTTTTTGGGTGTAGGGGCCCACTTCGTCCTTGAGATTCGTCTTCGGGCAGTAGATGGTGACCCCCGACTTGTTCACGTTGATCGTGGTCGTCGAAGCGGGCACATCGGGATGGACGAAAATCGTCTCCGCGCCGACTGTCCCGATGATGCTGTTCACGATGGCCGCCCAGTCGGTCCCGGAAAAATCGATCTTGCTCGTCCGGCCATTCTGGCCATAAACGGTGGTCCCATTGGTCCAGACGATGTAATCCCAACCAGATAGGGTGAGATCTGTTCCCACGACCTTCTCCGCGGTCAAGTCGGGGCTCGGGTCCTGAACCAGATAGGTGGCGTCCTGGATGGCGGCGGAAGCAGGACTGGCAAGGGCCGACAACCCTATGGCTCCCGAAGCGGCGACTCCGACGCCTGCCAAGCCTTTTAGAATTGCGTCTCGGCGGCCAATGCGTGTTCGCGCCTTCGTCTGCGCCGTATCCGATTCTTCGGGAGGCATGACCTCACTTCCTGTTTTTGGACATGGTTAATGTGTCTCCAGACACCGACGTGTAGGTAACCGTGATTGCTTCTCGGGGCTCCAGCCAGACGACTAGGTGGAACTTCTCGTTGTTACCGATGCTGTAAAGGGTGACGGAGTCCTTTGCAACGCTTAGCGTTCCAGTCGCCCCCCTGACGCCGTCGAGCACCACCGTCTCTGCGACCCCGTCATCGTTGGTGTAGAGGTACGGACTTGCCCCCACCGCGATCGTTGCAGCTCCTTGTGGGTTGAAGCGAACAACGTCGGAGACTTTCACTTTGAAGTTCGGGCTGGCATTGGCTGTTCCTATCGTGAAGGAGGTTGGGTCTGTCCCGGTCAGGTGGCCGCCACGGATTTGGAGCAACGACCCTTGGTGAAGGTTCGAGACGTTGGAGTTCTGGATCCATGTGTAGTTGTTCGCTCCGATGGTGAGGCTGGGATTCTGGACGATGACGCCGTAATACACGAAGGCCGTCGCATTCGCGATTGAGAACAAGTCCATGGCTGAAACATGAAGCTCGAAATGGGAATTGCTTATGACAACCGTTCGGGGGCCGGCATTCAGGGTCGTTCCGGACATTCGAAGGATGGAACAGGACATCGGCGACGACCCGACCGTCCCGCCCGTCCCCGCAACGGTTACGTTGACCGGGATCGTGAACTGGGTCGAGTTGAGGACCGTAACTGTCCAGACGCCGTTGATGCTTGGCGTGCTCCCCACGTGCCCAGCGATAGTAACTTTCTGTCCGGTCTTGAGGCGGTGCGATGCCGTGCAAGTTACGACGGTCGGGTTCGCCACGCTCGAATTCTGGATCGCCGTGGTGGTCCCACCGATGTGGACGAAGGAACAATCCGTCAGGCTCACGACGGTTCCTGTGTGCCCTGGGCCGGTGTTCGAATACTCGATCGTGTTGACGCCGCTGAAGCCGCCGACGTTCTCGAGCTGGCAACGGTAGAAGGCGATGTGCCCGTTGGCATCGCTCGGTGCCTCCCACGTGATGAGACTCACGTTCGGGACTTGCGCCCGTACTTGGCACTTGAGGAAGAGGCCGTTCTCGATATCTCCTGTTCCGGTAAAGCGGATCCCCATCCTGCCCGACGTGCCGTAATTGTTCATCTGACACTGGGCAACCGTCCATCCGTCGACGTCGATTCCGCTTCCTGCGGCGCCCGCGCCGTTCACCTCGAGCTCGTCCATCTGGAGGCCCCAGAGGGTGACGCGCCGGACCTGAGCCTGCGCGTTGCCCCCGAGGACAATCTTCTGAGTGAACGGGCCTTGGGGGGTCTCCGCCTTGGCGTTCTCCTTCGGGCAGTAGATGGTGACCCCCGACTTGTTCACGTTGATCGTGGTCGTCGAAGCGGGCACATCGGGATGGACGAAAATCGTCTCCGCGCCGACTGTCCCGATGATGCTGTTCACGATGGCCGCCCAGTCGGTCCCGGAAAAATCGATCTTGCTCGTCCGGCCATTCTGGCCATAAACGGTGGTCCCATTGGTCCAGACGACGTAGTCCCAACCGGTGAGGGCGAGGTCGGTCCCAACAACCTTCTCCGCGGTAAGATCCGCGCTTGGATCCTGGACTAGAAAGGTGGCATCCTGGATTGCCGCGGTTGATCGACCGCCGAGCGCCGACAGACCCACGGCTCCTGCGGCAACAACCCCGAGCCCCGCAAGCCCCTTCACGATCGTCCTGCGCCGGTCGATGCGCGCAGTCTCCTCCCCTTTTCCAGCTTCCACTTTGGCGGGTGATGTGGAGCTCAAGCGCAATTCACAAAATCCTGTATTTTCGTTCAGCGTCAAAGGCGTTCCGGACCCAGCGTCGGGACGTTCGTTCCCGACTCAGCGTCAGGACGTTCGCTGAAGAAATCTTGTCAAGAAGCAACATCTACGGTCCACGCAACAGCGGGACCTGTGTCCCTCATCGGAGGCCATACTTCCGAAGGAAATGGTCGACGAACTGAGTGTAGTCACCACAAAAGTCGTATCCGGCCGTCGTGACCAACATGTTTGTATCAACGAGGCCGAGCGTCTGAAGCTCGGCGAGCCGGTTCCTTAAGCGGTTGTTCGGCAAGAGAGCCTCTTGCCCGATGCTTGACACCGTGATACGCTTGCCGGTCTTGCCGAGGCGATGGATTCCGCGGAGGATATCGTAGTAAACCTCCGGGGTCCACCGGTCCTCGAACGGCAAGCTCCCTCCCCCTCTGTCGACCGCGAAGGATTCACCGGCTATTTAAGCCGACTGGCAGCGGTTCCATTTTGCGTCGCCTTCGGCGCGGGGAGGTTCCGACTCCGGGCTGGGTAGGTCGCCTAGGGCTTCTTGATCGGCGTCCGCACGAGGTTCCCCCATTCCGTCCAGGAGCCGTCGTGATTACGGACGTTGGGGTAGCCGAGGAGATACTTCAGGACGAACCACGTGTGAAACGACCGGTCGCGGATCCGGCCGTAGGCGATGACCTTTTCATCCCTGCCATGCCGGATCCGCCCGCTTGGCGTGAATGGCAGAAAGTATATGCGGTAGGAATTCCTACTAGAAGGTAGGAATGAAGCGCAAGTTGGGCCCCAAGGGTCAAGTCGTGATCCCGAAGGACATTCGCGAGAAACTCCGTCTCGCGGAGGGAGCGAACCTGACGTTCGAGGTCTTGGACGACGCGATCTTGGTTCGACCCGAGCCGAGCCCCGAGGATTTCGTCGAGCGTTTCCTCTCCGTGAAGAGAAAAAAGCCTGGAAGGCGGGTGGATTGGAAATCGGTCCTCGATGAGGAATACAAGGCTCCCGGTCGCTAATGTACGCGGACGCAGGTCTGTTTCTCGTGCCGATGCTGTATGACGTCCGCGTCCCCGCAGCCGCTTCGGCTGCGCGGCTGCTCGAATCCGTTGCGAGGGGGAATCGGAAGGTATCCACCTCGACTCTGACGTGGGACGAGGTTGTATATGTCGTCCGGCGACTCCTGGGGGTCGAAGATTCGATTGCGAAAGGCGCGGGCCTGCTGGCGTTCCCGAATCTTACATGGCTCCGGGTGGATCTGGCGGTGCTGCGCCGCGCGGCGGACCTCTATCAGTCCCTCCCGATGCGTCCGCGGGATGCGATCCATGCAGCGGCCGCACTCGAAGCGGGAGAGCGGGAGATCTTGAGCGAGGACCGCGTCTTTGACCGGGTTTCCGGCCTCCGCCGTGTCTGGCCTCCGCTTTAGGGCTTCTCGATCGGCGTCCGAACGAGGTTGCCCCACTCCGTCCAGGACCCGTCGTAGTTGCGGACGTTCGGGTAGCCGAGCAGGTACTTCAACACGAACCACGTGTGGGACGACCGCTCGCCGATCCGGCAGTAGGCGATGACCTCCTTGTCCGGCGTCACTCCCTTCGGCTCGTACAGGGCCTTCAGCTGCTCCGGCGTTTTGAAGGTCCCGTCCTCGTTGACGGCTTGCCCCCACGGGATGTTCTTCGCGCCCGGGATGTGCCCGCCGCGCTGCGCATGTTCCGTCGGATATTCCGGCGGGGCCAAGATCTCCCCGCTGAATTCCTTTGGCGATCGCACGTCGACCAGAACTTTGCCCGCTTGCCGGTACGCCTCTCGGACGTAGGGCAGGTAGACTCGGAGTCTCTCGTCCGGTTCCTTCGCCCGGAAGGTGGCCTCGGGGAACGAAGGCACGTCCTTCGTCACGGGCAGGTCCTCCTCGATCCACTTCCGGCGACCGCCGTTCAGGAGGACGACGTTGTCCACGCCGTAATACTTGAAGACCCAGAAGGCGAACGCCGCGAACCAGTTGTTGAAGTCCCCGTAGAGGACGATCTGGTCCTCATTGGAGATGCCCAGGCGTCCAAAGAGCGCCTCGAGCCCCTCCTTCGAGACGATGTCCCGGGTCACGGGATCGTTGATGTCCTTGCGCCAGTCGATCAGCGCGGAACCGGGGATGTGGCCCAGGTTGTAGTTCGCCGTGGGATCGTAGTCCACCTCGACGACCTTGACGTTCTGATTCCCAAGGGTGCCTTTCACGAAGCTCGTGTCGACCAACACTTCAGGATGCGCGTATGCGGCCATGCGATGTTCCTCGGGCGGTCCGAAGTAATACGGTGTTATATTAGTTGCGGGAAAGTCTATTCCGATGCGCATTTCCGCGAGGATGTGGGCACTCCTATAGGAATTCGGCTTGGTACGCTGGCACGATCCGGCGAGCTGTCCGCCGGGGTTTATTACCCCACTCGACGATGGCCCTCCCGGAGGGGTGCGAGGGCCGTCGCGCCTCGACGAGGGGGAGGGACAGATGCACGGCCGTCGCGGAGTTTTGCTTGCCATTGGTGTGCTCGCACTTTTGACCGGTTCGTCTACGGGAGCCTTCGCGCTCGTGGACGATTTCGAGACCGACTTCTGGCTGCCTTACACGGATTTCCTGCTCGGGGACAAGGCGTCGGCGGGCTACGCCTCCACCTTTGCGCGGTCCGGTACGCGGTCGTTCCACGTGGACATCTCGGGCTACTCAATCCTCGACTTCGGGTCCGCTTACGGATACGCGGTCTTTCCAACCCAGGGGGCCGCGATGACCGAACTGCGCGTTTCCATCTTGTACGATCACCTCCAGGATACCACCGCATCGAACTGGGACGCCTACGCGGCGGGGGTCGCCCTCGACTTATTGGACAAGGACTTCCGCAACCTCGACCGCGTCCGCTATGTCACGGCGTACCAGGCGAGTCGAAAACTCTCCCTGTGCGGTCCGACCAAGGCGGACGTGGTCCTGGCGCCTCCGAGTGGCCTCGGGGTGTGGACGGATCTCGCCCGGAACCCTGCGGCGGACTTCCCCGCCGCCCACTGGCAGTCTGCGAAGTTCGTCCGCATCGCGATCGGCTTCCTGTGCACCGCGGGCCTCCAAGGCGCCTCGTATTCGCTCTACTTCGACGATTTCATGTTCGACACGGACGGGCGGGATGCGGACGCCGACGGTTTGAGCGACCTGGACGAGGAGGCGCGGGTTTACTCGATATCGGTCACGTCCGGGTCGACGCCGGTGTCGATTCCATCTTCCGACATCGCTACCATTGAGATCCAGACGCCGCCCGTCGACGGGATCGTCCAGTGGGCCGGGGTGGGTCTGGAGATCGAGCATCCTCGGCCGGACGACCTGTCCGTGGAACTCGCGATTCCCGGCAAGTCCGGCACGCAGCTGTTGTGGGACCCTGGGTTCCACGCGCGCGGGGTCGCGATTCTGGAGCCGACGAACGGCGCCGCGGTCCGAGGGACCGTCGAGGTCCATGGAAGGGCCTGGCATGCCGATCCATTTGTGGACCTCTACGTCGACGGCGTCTGGATCGCGGACGTGCGGGGCCTCGAGGACGGCAGTTTCCTGATCCCATGGTCCTCCGAGAGTTGGCCGGAAGGCGGTCATCGGCTTCGAGTCATCGCCCAGGCGATGAAGGGAGGGGACTTCGTCTCGCGCACGAGCGAGGAGATCGCCGTGACGGTGGACCGGACACCGCCCCTCCTGGAACTCACCCGTCCCGCCCAGGGAGCCGTCGTCCGCGGCCTCACCGCCATCGAGGCCGGGGCCCATGACGATCACGACCTCGCGGAGGTCGCCTTGGAGGTCGACGGGATCCCCGCGGACGTCCGCCGCGAGCCGCCGTTCACATTCTTCTACGAGACCACGAACCTCGTGCCGGGCGCGCACACCTTCCGAGTTCGCGCTCTCGATCGCGCGGGCAACGAGGCGGTTCGCCAGGTCGATGTCCGCGTCGGCCCCACGTTGGAAGGTGTGCCCCTTCCCTGCGCGCCTGTCTGCAGCCGGGCGGCCGCGACCTCCGGGAACTTGCCTTCGCCTGCGGCTCCTCGGGCGCCACTGGCCCTCTCGCTGCCGTCGGGAGATCGACTGGAGATCGTCGAAGGGTTCCGGGCTCCATGGGTCGCACAGGTCGTCCGATCGGACCGTGGCGTCTCGCTAATCCTGGACGCGACGCGCGATCCATCGTCGCCGGTCCTCGACGGGCTTGTCGCTTCGACGTTCACGTCGGCGGATTTCACGAACGTTCCGCAATGGCGAATCGTCGTGCGCGACTTCGGCGCGGGCCAAGACGGCCTCGTGCGCGTGGCACGGCTTCTCCTGGCGGCTCGCACCTCTCCCGCGAATCCCGATACCGATGCGGATGCACTGAAAGATGGCGCGGAGCGATCTTCCACCGGCACCATCCCGGTCCTGCGCGACGTCGACGCCGATCTCCTGACGGACGGCGAGGAAATCGCGGCCCGCGCGATCTCGTTCATCGTGGACGGCATCCCTTCCGTCCGGACGATTCGGACGAATCCGCTCGATTTCGATACGGATCGTGACGGTCTTCCCGACGGCGCGGAGCTGTTCCCGAGGGACTCTCAAAATCCTTCCGACCCAACGATCCCCGACACGGATCGGGACGGCCTTTCCGACGGCGCTGAGCGAACCGTGTTCGGCTCCGATCCGACTCGCACGGACACCGACGACGACACCCTGTCCGACCCGATGGAGGTGACCCCTCGGCCGTTGAAGCTCGAGATCGATGGCCTCCTTGAGGTCCGATCGGTCGCGACCTCCCCCGCCTCCCAGGATACGGACTTCGACGGCCTCCGGGATGATTTAGAGTGGGATGGACCGTCGCAATACGGATTCCAGACGGATCCTTCGGACCCCGACACGGACCGGGACGGGCTCTCCGATGCCGACGAGCTCGCGGGGCTGAATCGGAGACCCACGAATCCCCTTGAATCCGACACGGACGGCGATGGCCTGATCGACGGCCTCGATCTCTCGCCGACGGAACTCTGGAACTTAGAGTGGCAGGGGACGTTCCACCCCGGGATGATCCGATTCACCCAGCGGTTCGACGCCCGCGGTGTGCAAGGCTTGTCCGCGCAGATCTGGACGTACGATATCGTCGACA
>VBLT01000041.1 GCA_005878615.1 Methanobacteriota archaeon | reverse complement strand
GCTCTCGTTCCACGCTTCCGTGACCTGGTACAAGTCCTGCTTGACGCCCGCGTTGAGGACCGTCAGGTCCAGGGTCGCGCGGGCAATCGTCGAATTCGCCGGGATCTGCGCCGGATCCGGGCCGATGATTTGCGGGAACTTGATGAGCACCTTGCAGATCGTCGCCTTGGCGATGCAGTCCGCGTTGTCGACGTACAGCTTCGGATCGGTCCCGAAGTTCGCGTCCGGCGTGCCGTTGTAGAGGTAGGTGTCGTCCGTCTCGCTGAAGGCCCCGCCGTCGCCCTTGCGGAAGGTGCGGGTCACGCGGTCCGTGACGGTCAGGTGGAAGGCCACGGTCTTCGAGACGCTCGCGTTGGTCGCGGCAATCACCAGGTCCGCGGGCGCCTGGGGAGACGTGGGACTCGTTGCGATCTGGAGGGTGGACGAGAAGCCGGGGGTCCCGTTCCCGGGGGAGAGGCTGCACTCCGTGTTGGCGGGGCACCCGGAGAGGCTCAGGTTCACCAGGTCGTGGGAGAATCCGAGCACGTCGACAAGGGCCGTCGCGGTCGCATTCCGGCGCATCTCCACGGACGTCGGGTCGACGGACAGCGTGTAGGTCGAGGCCGGCCGTTTCGTCAGCGTGAAGGTGTCCAGGACGCCCGCCGAGTTCTCGAGGAACTCATATTGGATCGTCGTCGGCGAGACCGTGAAGTGTCCGAACCCCGTCGTCTTCGTCGGGGCCCGGCAAACCGCGACCCACGAATCGTTCCGGCACGTGGCCGTCCGCGGATCCCCGCCGGTCCCGAGGACGAAGTAGACCGGAGCCCCCGGCGTATCGTAGGCGCTTCCGTTCTGCACGACGTTGTGGAACTTCACCGGATGGGATCGGGAATAGGTATGCTCGTGGGCCTGCAGGACGAGGTCCACCCCGCGATTCGTCAGGATGTCCTCCATCTGGTCGAGCGGGTGCCCGGCGCTCGGACACATCGGGAAATAGTTGACCGTGGTCATGTCGTAGCATTGGAAGTGCTGGAAGACAACCTTCCACATGATGTTCGGGTCCAGGTTGGCCGCGGCGAGGCGCGCGTCGACCCACGATCGGATCGCCGCGGTCCCCGAGACGCCTCCGCAGGACGACCCGGACCCGTCCACGCCGTCCGAGGTGTTGTTGGACCACAGTCCCCAGTCGATCGAGAGGAAGAGCGTGTTTCCGAAGGTGAACGCATAGGTCCGCTCGTTCCCGGGCAGGTTCACGAACGCGCAGTGGATGTGCTCGGCCGTGTGCCACACCTGCGTGCTCGGATGTTCGTGGTTCCCGAGGGCAGGCTCCACGAAGGAGCTCTGGCCGAACGCCTGCCACTTCTGGAAGATCTGCTTGACGATCGTCTCGTTCGGCGAATAGTACAGGTCGCCCAGCGGGAGGACCAGGTTGGGGTCCACCGCCTTGATCGCGTTCGACGTGTCCGCGGTGCCCTGGGAGTTCCCCCAGTCGCCCGCCGCGGCGAAGCTGAAGGTTTCGGTGGATCCTTTCGGCAGCGCGGCCCGGAACGACGCCTCGCCGTACGAGGAGTTCATCGAGGCGTCCCCGACCCGGTAATAATATCGGCTCGATGGAATTAAATTCGACAGGGTCACGGCATGGAGGAACGTCCCCATCGGAGAGGCGTAGTCCACCCCGCTCGCGGAGAAGGGATAGGAGCCGCCGGAGCTCGTCCCCCAGTCCGCGCGGGAGGTCGCCGGCGACGCCGTGTGCCACGTCACGACGGCCGTCGTGGGATCGTCCAGGTAGCTGAGATGGATCCCCAGGGGAGGGTTGGGACCCGTGGGCCCGGCCGCTTCGGCCAGTTCCGATGGAAAGCTCCCAATGAGGACGAAGGAAACCAGGACCGACGCGAGCAGCAGGCCGGAGGAGAGCAAGGCGGCCGTTCGGCGGGACCGCGCACCGGATTGAGGTCGGATGCCCATCCGCCTCCCGTCAAGGTCGGGTCAAAGGCGGAGGACGTTCGTCCGCGAGCGGACCGGATCCTAACGGGGCGCGGCGTTCGGGATCATTCCAATGATCGGGAAGGTGGGTCACGAAGAACTCCGCGGGTCGTCCGTGCCTTGGGTCGCCCCCGGGCACGTCACCGCGAGAACCCGGACCCACGAAGATAGGGATGTCCGAGAAAGTATATGGCCCGGCCGCGCTGAAACGAGCACAAGTGCTCGTTTTGTCGTCACGCGACGAATTCGTTAGATGCGGAGGCGAGCGGCGGGAGCGTTAATCCAGCTCGACGCTATCAATGTACGGAACCGGTTCCCACACCGCACAACTGTCGTCCTACGCGCATGCATGTGGCCTCATGCCGCGAAACCTATTTCTCAAATGCGGCATCCTCCGGGCTTCGAGGATGGGACACGTGAAGCGCACTCTAGCCCTCGTCTTCGGGCTGGCCGCCGTCCTGTTGTTCGCCCCGATCGCGCGGGCGGACTTCCCCGGCGGGAAGAGTCCCTACCGAGACCTCGCCCCGTTGAGCCACGCCCCCGGCGTGGCCCCGGCGGACGGCGGGGATGAGCAAGGCGACGCGAACGACGGATCCCATGCCAACCATGGGAGCGGCTCGTCCGACAAGCACAACGGCACGGATGACGACGAGACCTGCGACGCGCAAGACCACGACGACGACCAAGGCGAAGACCACGATGGCCAAGACGCCCCGGCGCAGGCTCCTGCGCAGGCGCACGGCCAAGACGCAGACGACGGCTGCCCCGGCGACACCGGGAACGGATCGAACCCTGGCACGAACCCTGGGACCAACCCGGGAGACCAGGGACCCTCGACCCAGTCGGTGTCCTCAGGCGCGTCCGCGTGGTTGTGGCTTCTCCTGATCGTCATCGCGGGCGCGGCCGCCTCGACGGCGTACGTCCTCCGACGGCGCATGAAAGCTCGGTAGAACCGTTTTCAGGAGGCCCGGTTCCCGGTTACTCCGGGAGGCGGGCTGTCCGATCTTTTATGGCGTCGATGGAGAGGCATCGCTCTGCCGCTGGAAAGGAATGAAAAGGAGAGCGAGGACGAGCTCAGTCGTCGGTCTCGTTGTCGGCGGCTTCGTTCGCCTCGTGCTGGTCGCTCGTCTCGTTCGGCTCGCACATCTCCTTGTCCTCGTGCTCGCCGGTCTCGTTGTGGTCCCCCGTCTCGTTGTGGTCGTGGCCGGTCTCGTTGTGATCGCCGGTCTCATTGCCATCGCCACCAGACATATGGAACCCGGCCGTCTGGGAGGTCTCGTTGGCCTCGTTCGTCTCGTTCCCTTCGCCCGTCTCGTTGTTCTCATGTCCGCAGGCTTCCCCCGAATGCGGGGTGACGATCGACAGGGCTCCGGTATGGAGGGCCAAGCCGACTCCCGCGGAAGAGACGACCGCGAACGCGAGCAGTGCCATCAGCACGTTGCCCAAGAAATTCGCCTCGGAGCGGCGCCACGTCGCGGTGCGGGATAACGCTCATTGCACGGTCATCGAAGTGAGAACGGATGGATGGCGCCGGCCTATCGATCGTCGCGGCGGCAAAATTGCCCGCTCGTTCGGGACCGCCCCAGATGCAATCGGATGCGACCACTTGGACGGCTAGGCCTTATCCCCTCGGGACCGTTTGATGTGACGTCCTCTCCTGGGGCGCACGTGCGTCCTGCGGATCGTTGGGGTCGGGTACCAGGCGCCAAAGTGGCGACCAAGAAAGGGAACCGCACGGAACACGAAAATCCGACGTTCCGGCTCGACATATCCATCTTGGATGCGATTCGCCGGGATTCGGCGGACGAAGGGCTCAGCGCGAACAACCTCGCGAATCGTCAGCTGGAGCGGTACACGGAATGGGACCGCCTCGAGTCGAAATTCGGCTTCATGACCCTGCGAGACCGGATGTTCCGCGACATGTTGGCCCGGGTCTCGCCCGACGACCTCGCCGCCTTGGGCCGGGAGCAAGGACCCATCGAGGCGACCGAATACATGCTCCTCCGATGGAAGGCGATCAGCCTGCCGAACTTCGTCCGGTTCGTCAAGAATTATGCGAAGTTCGCGACGCAATTCGAGTTACAGCATCACGTGGGCGAGGAACACGAACTCGTGCTCGTCCATTCCCTCGGAGAGAACTGGTCGGTCTACCTCGAGGCCTTCATGCTCGCGGCCCTCGAACGCGTCTTCGGGATCGAGGCCGGGAGCGAGCGAACGGACGAAAGTGTCGTGCTGACGTTTCCCGACGTGGGCGTTCCCGCCTCGCAGGGCGCAGAATAGCACAAAGGCCTGATGGTGCGGACGATCGCGCGGGAATGTTTCACCTTGGGAACTTATATCCGTTGGCACCTGCTTGTCCTCGCTACACGCCTTCGCCGGCAGGAAGCGGAGGACCGGGTTCGATGTCGGGGCCTGGCGGTCATTTGGGAGACGGAAGTGGCGCGCAGCAATGGCTTCGAGAAGTATCGCTCTGTTACCCTGCGGGTGAGTTCGCCCGTGATGGACGTGGCGCGCGATGCCGCGTCCGAAGAGGGCATCAGCCTTAACAGCTTGGCGAACCGCCAACTTCGGCAATATGCGGAATGGGACCGGCTCAAACACAAACTCGGCTACGTGACGGTCCGGGACCGCGTGTTCCAACATATCCTAGAGAAACTCCCCGAGGACGAGATCGTCGAACTCGGACGCCAGCTCGGAGAGGTCGAGGCCCGCGAGTACGTCATGCTGAACTGGCGGATCATGTCGCCGGACCACTTCATCCGGTTCGTCGACAACTACGCCCGGTATTCGGGGCAGTTCCATGTCGAACATCACGACGAGGCGCAGCACACCCTCGTGCTCTTCCACAATCTGGGCAGCAAATGGTCCCTGTACCTGGAGGCGTTCATGGCCTCGGCCCTCGAGGCGTCGTTGGGCGTCACGGCCAAAACGCAACGGACGGACCAGAGCGTGGCCCTGACCTTTTCGATGGTGGTGACGGGGGAACGCCTGCCGAACGGCCTGGCCCGGAACGGGAAGAAGAACTCGAACAAGCGGACCAGCGAAGGATCCAAGCGGATCAACGGAAAAATGGTAGCGCCATAATGCAGCCATTGCATAGCTGATGGTTGCAGTCGGTTGGCATTGCTTGCGCCTGGTTTCGGACAATATCACGTGCATGGGACCTCTTCATGCCCGCGCTTCCGATGGTAGGTCGGGGTGACGGATGCCGATCCAACCGTCGGGCAGTAGGGATGCGCCCTCTGCCTCGCCTCCAGAGCCACAAGGGTGGGCCTCGCAGAGCCAGCGGCTGTCTTTCCACCAAGGCTCGGAGGGCGGAGGGGGAGCTCGGGGGCCGTGGGAGGAGTTTGTCTCTAACCCGCCCAAGGCCGCCCACGTCGCACTCGCCGCCCCCCACTCGGCGCGCTTCGGGAACCGAACCAACTACAACATGGAAGCTGCGGCCTTGTTCGCGCTGGGTGGCGTCCGCCGCGGAGAGAAGGTCGTGCTCGTCGGATCCCATTGGCACTACCTCGACATCCTGCGTCGGGTGGAGGACCTGCTGAAGGCACAGCCCCCGGGCACCGTCCAGCCGTCCTGGCGGAAGCGGGACATCGCGGTCTTCGAGGCTTCCGGTGTTGGGTCTGAATTTTTCGTGGACGGCATGCCCGACCCGGAACGGTTCGAATCCTTCCTCCGGAAAGCCGCGGGTCCCAGCGGTCGCCCGATCCGCGTGTGGAACAACCTCGGGGAGCTGCTGCACGAATCGGGCAGCCGCAGGGCCAGCCGGGCGGTCGAACGTCTCTGGCACCAGTTCCGAGACGGCGGCCGGTGCACGATCCTGTGCAGCTACCTGCTGCCGGAAGACGACCTGGAGGCCGACGTGTCCGGGCTGCGGGTCGCTTTGCGGTATCATACGCACCTCGTCCGCTTTGACCGCGATGGGGCCTCCGTCGCCCAGTTCCTGTAGTCCCTTCGACGCCTGATAAGTCGCCGAAACAAGGCGCGCTCCGATTGGAGCCGATGCGGGTCGCGCATTTCCGATTCCCAAGTCTTTTAGAATCAATCTTGATAGCACGAACTCGGTCGATCGAGCAGTCGATCGAATCCAGTCGACGCGCCGGCCGGAGTCAGGGGGAAGGAATGGAGGCAGGGGCGAGGAGCTTAGCCGAGGTCTACGAGTCCGAAGCGAGATTGGTCGGCGACCTCGTACGCCCGGAGACGCGGATGCGCGGACCGCGACCGCGGATCGAGGCGATCCAGGACCTGGGGCCGCGCGATCACTGGGTCGACTTCGCGTCCCCCGCGGACGAACCCGGCCGGGCGATGGCGTTCGTGAATCAGGGCCTCGCGCGCGGCGCCAAGGTCGTCGCGCTCCTCCCCTCCGAGGACGTCGAAGCGTACCGAGAACGAGCGGCGCTCGAAGGGCATTCGAAGGACCTCGCCGACGGCGGGCTGGCGCTGTTCTCGATCGACGCGCAGATGGACACCTTGCGGAGCGCCGGCGCGGCCGCCGTCTTCATCTTGGCGGTCCAAGGGATCCTCCATGGCCTCGGGGCCGAGGATGCCCCCGAGATGTGGGTCATCTCGAAAGTCACCTCGGGACTCCTGACCCGACCGCCCCCGCGGCGTGTATTGCCCTCTCCCGCTGGGGATTCCCGCGGACAACCCCTTCGCGACCGATCTCGTCCGACGGCACGCGTGGGCGGCCTTGGGGGACCGCGCGATCGCGGTCGGGAGTCACAGCCGCTAGAAAAGCCGCTCAATAGGTGGTCCGCCGCGGCCGCATTCGGGCCCGGCGGTCCATCTGCTGACGGTTGATGAGCAGGAGTCCCACGATGATCATGATGAAGCCGATCGTCAGGTAGAGCGATCCCGGCGGCGCCGCCTGGAACGGTCCGACGAGATCGAGTCCCGGATCCGACGGAGCGCCGCCGGCCTGGACCCGGAAGGAGATCGATTTCGTCGCCATGTTGCCGGCGTTGTCGAGGGCCCGAACGTTCGCGGTGTGGGACCCGATCGTCCACGTCGGCCGGACGCTGGTCCCGGTCCCCATCGACACGAAGGGACCGCCGTCGATGCTGACCTCGTATTGGGCCACGCCGGCGACGTCATCCGTGCCCGTCCACGAAAGGGTTCCGTCGGGCGCGATCACGTCCCCGATCGCGCTCGTGATCGTGGGAGGCGTGTAGTCCACGTCGACGGTCAGGGTTTGAAGGGGCGACAGGAATCCGTCCGCATCGGAGGCTTGGAAGTCGATCGTGCGACGGCCTCCGGTCAGGGAGAAGGAGCTCGTGTAGCCGGCCCAGTTCCCGCCATCGATGCGGTACGCGATCATCGTGGGACTGCCAGCGGGACTCGAGGCGGTCAGCGTGACGTCCACGGGCGACACATACCATCCGTTCGCACCTCTGGTCCCGCCCCTGTTGGACGTCGTGACCGGCGGAGCGTGGGTGCCGCCTCCGCCGCTGCTTCCAACGAGTTGGAGCGTGATCGAGTGCGCGACCTCCCGGTTCCCCGCCTGGTCCGTCGCGAAGTACTCCAGGTGGTAGGATCCGTTCCCGGCGACGTGGAAGGGAGTCGTGTAGGCCCAATCGGCCCCGCCATCGATCCGATAGGAAAGGGATTGGAGGCCGCTCGTCGCGTCGGAACCCGCGAGGCTCACGGTGACCGGCGACTGATAGCCGCTCCCGGAGGGGGTCCCTTGGACCTGGGCCGTGGAGCTAGGCAAGGTCGCATCGATCCCGAGTGTCCGCGTCCGCGTCGACTCCGTGTTCCCGGCGACGTCCGTCGCGTAGAAGTCGAAGGTGTGGGATCCTTCGCCGGAGATTCCGAAGGGAGAGGAATACGAGGCCCACGCCGCGCCGTCCGTCCGGGTGCGGATGCCTGCGAGGCCGGAACCGGAATCCGTCGCGCTCAGGGTGACCGTCACCGGCGAGCGATACCAGGTCCCCGATCCGGACGTGCCGCTGAGGGCGGCCGTCGTCGCGGGGGAATTCGCGTCAATCTTGAACGATGAGGATTGCGTGGCCTCCTGGTTGCCGGCCACGTCCGTCGCATAGAACTCGAGGGTATGAGAGCCCGTTCCCGCAATCGTCGCGGGAGATTGGTAGACCGTCCAGGATCCCCCGTCAACTCGGAGGTGGATCGAAGCGACGCCCGAACCGACGTCCGTCGCGCCAATCGTCGCGGAGACGGAGGAGCGGTACCAGCCCGCGGCTCCCTGCGTCCCGGCGAGGCTGATCGTGCTCACCGGCGGCGTCGAGTCCCCAGGCGGAGGAGGGGGAGGCGGGGGAGGAGCCTGACCGAACTCGGGGGCCCACGGGACCCGCGGGGTTCCGAGTCCCACGCCAATGGTGCCGTTCGACGCGGACACCGTCAGCCAGGTGGCCTTGTCCCAGCTGTCGACGACGTACAGGTTCGTGAAGATCTTGTCGAGGTCCCGGGCCCAGCCGTTCGCGCCGACGCCCGCGTTCAGCGGGTAGCCCCAGGAGTTCGGGAACTCTTGATAGATGCTTCCGTCGGGGGAGTGCTCCGTGACGAAGTTGTAGATGCTCCATCCGGACGAGTCGACGATGTACCCGCCGTAGTCCATGAAGGCTCGGGCGACGATTTTTCCCGGTTCCGTCTCCAAGCCCCCGATCGCGAAGTCGGGCTTGACAGCGAGGAGGGATCCCATCCGATCTTCGGGGATGGACCCGCCGTAGCCGGCGCCCCCTGCGTCGGACTTGACGGCCGGCCAGCGATACCCGCCGAAGCCGGAGTAGTAGTTCGCGGAATCGAGGTTGAGCTTCAACGAATGCCGGATCGTCCCACCCGGCACGAGCTCGCCGAGGCGGACCGTCCCGCCGAGGGCGGAGAGGCCCGAGCCGCCATGGGACCCGGTCTCGCCGGTCCCGTACAGATCCTCGGGCCAGAACATGTAGTGGGACGTCGGCGATTGACCGGCACATCGGGCGAAGGGCTGGGTCTGGATGAGCGAGTGACCGTCCGCGGCGAGGAGCGCGGCCGCGGCGTTCGGCGTGTCGCCGTCTTCCGATCCTTGGTGGCTCCCCGGGATCACGAAGTTGGCTGGCATGGGAGCGTCGAACAACGCGCCCCCTTGGGCGCTGCACCGGTTGCCTGAGCCCCAGTCGTCGTAGTTCGCGTAGACGGTCGTCGAAGGAGCGGAAGGTGTGAGGACGAGGATGTCGGCGTCATTGAAGTACGCCATCGATGTCGCATGTCGGATTCCGGCCCAAACGTATCTCGCGTTTGAGCCGATCGGCAAGTTCCAGATGCTGTCGCGGGAGAAGGGCCACTTGAGCGGATCGCGGCCCGCCGCGGCGGAGGATAGCCCGCTGCCTGGCGAGCCCCGTCCGGGGACCTGCTGCAGGAAGCCGCCCTCGACGAGGGCGCCGAGCGTTCCGGCCACGAGGAACCCCGCGAGCACAAGGGCAAAGATCATCGACCGAGGACGTTGAACGCGGCTCTGTGAGATGCTTGACGAGGGGCGATTGCGGGAGTTTGAATCGGGGGGAATTCAGACCACCGGCGGACGCGGTGGTAACCTTGGGGTAACTATATCCCAAGTTGGAAACGCCTATCACAAGTGGTTACTGGATTGCGAAACGGCACTCTTCTCCACCCCCGATTTTGGATGTCCGGCAACGGTCGTCCGTCACCTGTTCTGCGGATTATTGGAACCCCACGTGGTCAATCCTACTGGGCGCCGGGCCAAGTGTCGGCTGAAGAGGAGGACGCCCAGGCCGCCCCCGACCCACGCCGCCGGAAGTACGTCCGCCGTCGCATGCAAGAGCAAACCGGCGGCGAATCCGGCCATCGTGGCGCACGCGAAGACGCCGCCGCAGAGGGCAAGGGCCCGCGGGCGTCGGTCGACGTTCAACTCCACGAGGACGACCTGGTAGAGGCCCCGCGGGATCGTGGCGAGAAGGAAGACCTGGATCATCAGCGCGTGCGGCCGGAACGCCGCGCCGCCGACGGCGGAGGCGACGAACGACGCGAGGACGATGCCGAGGGCGACAACGGGCGTGAGGACGAGGAGGATCCGGTTCCGCACGGCCGCCTTCAAGGCGCCCGCGAGACGGTCCTCCCGCGAGCCGTGCGCGAAGAGGGACTTCGTCAGGGCGTCCGAGCCGTAATTGAGGATCTCGCCCAACTGGAGGGCGATGAAGAAGAAGGCGGCGGTCGTCGGGTCGAAGAAGTACAGGACCAGAGCCGGACCACACAGGTAGGGAATCGCATACCCGAACGCCGAGAGCCAATTGCCGACGGAGAGGCCCGCGATGTCCCGGAGGGCCTGGGGCTTCCCGTTCGGATTCTCTCCGGGCCACGTGCGGGGAAGGAGGACGAAGCCGGTCAGCATGACGGGGAACAGCGGGATCGTGTACGCGGCGAAGAGCCCGACGACTCCCGCGGCCGGGACGACGAGGAGCAGGACGATCTTGAGGAGCCCGTAGGCGCAAAGTTCGGCGGCCGCGATCTGCGCCTTCCTCGCGGCGATGAACGCTCCGTTCATGACGAAGGTCCAAACGGTCCCGATCGTGAAGGCGAGGCTCAGGCCGATCAGCGGCACGCGTGCGCCGGAGCCGACGGCCTCCATCGAGAGGATGAACAGGGGCAGCAGGACCCCGATGCCGCCCGCCAGGAGGCCCGTGACGACGACCACGCTTCGGATGAGCCTCCGAGGGTGGAGGGCGTGGGGCGCGAACCGGACGAGCCCCGCGTCGAGTCCGAGGACCGCGAAGGCGGCCCCGAACGTGGAGAGGGAGACCAACGAACCGGCGATCCCGACCGCCTCCGCGGGGAAGAGGTGCGCCGCGAGGATCCAGAACGCGAACCCGAGGCCGGAGACGGAGACCAGGCCGACGAGCACCCAGAAGCCTTGGCGGGTCACGGAGTCGAGCGCGGCATCCGATCGGCCCCTCGTCCGCTTTCCGAGGGACACGCGACGTTCGGCGGACAACGCATCTCGCCAGGAGGGACGGGGGCCGATAAGCCTCAGGGACACAAGTGACGACAGCCGAACAGTGTCGTGCGCACCATGACCGAACGGTTCGAAGTGTTTAAGCCGCGTGCCCGTTCATCGATGGGACCTTGCTCGAGCGCGGCCGCATCGCGTTTCTCGATCTCACGACCTTGGGCCTCTCCTTCGTCGGATTCCTCGGGATGATCGCGGTCGCCTTGCAGTTGAAATCCGGCGTCATCGGCGTCCCGCGGCTTCTCTTCCTGACGTTCCTCGCCCTCTCCTGTGCCCCCTTCCTGTCGGCCTTCTGGCGGATCCCGAAGCCGCCGTATCTGATCGCGCCGACCGTGGCCCTGTTCCTCCTGTATCCGATCACCGCGCCGCACGGGATCATCTACGGCCGCGACCCGATCTACAACTTCGCCTTCACCAATCAGGTCGCGACGACGGGGTTCTGGCAGCCCGGATCGATCGGCGGACTCGCGGACACGTATTCCCTCTATCCTCTCGGGAACGTGTTCCAGGCGTATCTGATCCGGACCGCCGGCCTCGATGGGGAGGTCGCCTTCCTCTGGCTCGAGCCGGTGATCCGGCTGCTCGCGGTCCCCGCGACCGTCTACGCGATCGGCCAGCGGGTGTTCGGACGGAGGATCGCGGCCCTCGGCCTGTTCGTCTACATGGGGACGGCCTCGATCCTCTTCAACACGATCGTCCAGCAAGGCATGGGGATCATCTTCGTGTCCCTCGCCTTCCTCGCGCTGCTCCTCCTGGCGCACTCGCCTCCGGGGGCAGCTCGGTTCCGTACGGAGATCCTGTTCGCGCTCCTCGCCCTCGGGGTCGTGATGACCCACCACCTGTCCTCGTACATCTTCGCGGCGTGGCTCCTCGGGCTCGCCGCGATGGTCGGCGTCCGGCGATCTTGGCGGTCCTCATTCCCCCCTCGATTCGGCGTCCTGGCCGCGTATTTCCTCGGAGTCTTGGGCCTCTACATCGTGACGGTCAGCTACCGCGTCTTCATCGTTCACGAACAGTCCCTCCAACTCATCCTGGATCGCCTGATCGCCCCGGAGTCCCTCCCGACCTCGACGACGCCACGCCTCGGGAGGACCTTCTCGACCCTCGAGATCGCGTGGCTCGGCGGATCCGTCCTGGCGCTGCCGGCGCTCGGTTGGTTCAGCGTCCGTTCGTACCGCCACGTCCCCCGATTCTCGTTCGTCGTCGCGAATGGCTGGATCGCCGCCCTCCTGGCGATCGGGACGCTCCCGCTCCTCGCGACCGGATTCGATTTCGTCCCGCTCCGTGTGGGGGAGTACACGAACCTGTTTCTCGGCCCGCTCGCGGCGGCGACCTTCCTGCGGTGGAGCCGCGGCGACGCGGGACCCCTGTCCCGGTTCGCCCTTTCGCGCATCGAGCCGATGGCCAACCGCGTCTCTCGGAAGGCACCGGCCGTCGTCGTGGTCCTCGCGGTCGCGATCTTCATCGGGGGCAACCTCGCCCCGGCGGGGATGCGGATGTACTTCGATGGCAAGAGCCAATGGAACACGGACACTCCGCTCCTCTTCGGCGCCGACGACATCCGCCTCTCGGCGTGGAGTCGCGTCGCCTACGGCAGCGCTCTGATCTGGGGGGACCATCTGTCGACCGACATTTTCACCGGCCTCGGCTACATGCACGTCGTCTTCGGGAACTCCGTGATTTTCGCCGGGCCGACGATCAACTGGTCGACCCTCTGCCCCGGCGACTACGTCGCGGTGAGCACGCTCATGACGACGTATCCGTCGCAGTGGTTCCTCGAGCCCGAGCCCGCCGTGCGAGCCCCGCTGACGCACGCCCAGGTCGACAAGTTCGGCAATGATCCGAACTTCTCCCTGGTGTTCCAGGACGGACGGTTCTCCGTCTACCGGCTGATGTCCATCCCTCCGCCCCTGAAGGGCCGGTGCTAAGCCACGACGATGGACAGATAGTTCGTCGCCAACGTGCGGTCCTGGGAGTTCAGCAGGTCGAACCGCAATCGGAAGGAGCCGATCGAATCCACCGCGATCGCGTAGGGCAGTCGTTGCGATCCCTGCGGGGCCACGACGATGTTCGATTCGCGGTACTCCGCGAACGCGTCGAGATGGAAGGACCGATTCGTGGCGGAGACCGCGTGGAAGGATTCGTTGCCCGTGGCGTTCCAAGGGACGAGCCGCACGCGGACCGTGAACGGACTGGACCCCGGCGTGGCGTTCGCCAGCACGTACACCTCGACGGCCTGCATCACGCCGCGGGAGAAGTCGCGGGTGACGTTCGGGCTCCCATTCGGCCCCGTGATCGCGAGGGCCATCGACGTCTGGTCCGGATATTGCACGGCATAGAGGCCGACGAACGCCGCGGCGGCCACGGCGATCAGCATGAGGAGGGCCGTCGCGACGGCCCTCTCCCCCCTCGAGTAGTCGGAGAAATCGAACCAGGTCCGCAGGAAGACGCCGAGGCTTCGGCCCGCGGCCTCCTCGGGTCGACGCAACAGGTACGAGACGATGCCGAGCGGCAGGCCGATGAAAACCACGACGAACTGCGTGATCCCGATCCCGACGATCGAGATCGCCAACGCGGAGACGCCGGTGACGAGGACCCCGAGCCCGACTGTGAATCCGAGGACCTCCGCGGAGGTCAGACGCACATGGCCGCGCGCGATCACCGCGAGGGCGCAATAGCCCATCGCGAAGGCCCCGACGATCGACAGCCCGGGGAGCAACGGATTCTGCGCGGAGATCGCCGCGAGGATCCCTTGGAGCGCGAGGACGACGACCGCGGGGCCGACGAAGGGAAAGGAACTCTCGCGGACGGGCTGCGATTCGATCGGAATCCCCTCCGGGAGACCCTTGGAGTCCCTAGGCGTTCAAGAACCCTCGCCCGCGCTCCGCCTCGCGGCGAATGTGGGTGCTTCTCCGCATTCTTGGGTGTTTATCATAGATTATGGTGTTAAATGCCACTTCTAAACTTAGCCTACTTATCCCAAAGTCGCCTCTTTTTCGACGATGGCTCTGCGTGAGGTCGAAGCTGAGGCAGGGGAACCCCTCAAACCTCGCGAGGCGAAGCACCGCCCTGCCAACCCGCGCGTCGCGGGTTCGTTCCAATATTCGGCCGAATTCCGGAAGCGGTCGAAGAAGCTCCTTCGGGGCATGGAACACTTTCCAAATTACTCGAAGTACCTCGAGGACGAACTCGGCGGGCCCAACAGCCGGCTCATGCACTTCATCCAGTACCTGATCCCCGAGATCGAGTACCGCTGCGGACCTCTGGCGGACAAGAGCGTCCTCGACTTCGGTTGCGGGCCCGGACCCTCGACGGCCGCGCTCGCGATGAACTGCCGTTCCGTCGCCGGATACGACATCGATCCGGAGCTCGTGGACGTCTGTCGGATGCGATTGAAGGAGCACGGACTCGAGTCGACAGTCCGCCTCTATTGCGCCCCGAACCTCGAAGACGTGAAGGACCGGATCGGCCCGGTCGACCTGGTCCTCCTGAGCGGCGTGATCGAACACATCCCGCTGACGGAGCGCGGACTCCGCCGTCGATTGATTCGAACGTTGTTCGGGATGTTGAAACCCGGAGGCTCCCTCTACATCTACGACACGCCGAACCGGGCGTGGCCGATCGACTTCCACACGACCGGGCTCCTGGGGATCCCGTGGACGAAGCCGGGCTCGCCGAGCGCGTATGCGCGCGCGGTACGTGCCGGCCGATATGGGGATTCCCCCCGCTACACGCCGGGCCCGCGGGGCATGGAACAATGCGGCGCCTGGGGCGCCACCTACTGGGAGATCCTCGGGTACCTGAAGGGGGAGAGCTTCCGCGTCCAGAACACGCGGGCGGGCGGCAACAAGCACATCGACTACTTGGGAGGATCCCGTCGCTTCCGCCTCGCGCGATATCCGTTCGACTTCTTCGTGGGGCTCCTCGCCCGACCTCTGCGGATCCCGATCACCGCGTTCTATCCGTTCCTCGACAACCTGGTCATCACGAAGACCGGAGCCATGAAGCGCACGGTGAAGGTCGAAGGCTCCCGAGCCGGGTCGTCCTCCTCGAGTCCATCCCTCGTGACGGTCCGTTGAGCCAGTGTCCCTGGATGATCCTCTCGCCGTGGAACGTGCGCTGGTCGAACCTCAGGACTTTATTTCCCCGCGGGGTATCTATTCTGAATCGTCGAGCAGCCGGGGCCGGGCCGGAGGGGATGAACGTTTGGGATCCAACGTCGAGGCAATCGAAGAATTCTTCCGCCGACGGTACGGCGGCGATGCCTTGGTCCTCCCGTCCGGGCGGCTCGCCCTCTACATCGCGTTCCGCGAATGGCTTGCACCGGGCGACCGAATCCTGATGTCTCCGGTGGACGACGATGTGGTCTTCTTCACGGTCCTCGCCGCAGGACTCGTGCCGGTCCTGGGACCGATCGATCCGGACACCGGGAACCTCGATCCGAAGGCGATCGATGACGCCACGTGGTCCCGGCTGCGCGCCGTCCTGACGACGAACCTGTACGGCATCCCGGACGCGATGGAGGTCCTCGAGGAACGTTGCCATCGACACGGGCTGATCCTCTTCGAAGATGCGTGCCAGGCCTTCGACACCCGCGTCGACGGGAAGCGCATCGGGACGTTCGGGACCGCGGCGGCGTTCAGCCTCGGAAAACACCTCGAGATCCCGGGAGGGGTCCTCGTCTTTCCGGATTCGAGCCGACGCGACTCCCTCCAGAGACGCGCAAGGGAGGCGCTCCGAACCCGTCCTCACTCGGCCGTGACCGCGTACAAGGCCCTCACATTCCTCACCGCGGTTGGCGGCCCCGGCTGGGCCCCTCGGTGGCTCGGTCACCTCGTCGGCCAAGGCGTCCTGCCTTCGGACCGATGGCGGGGCCATCGGATGCCGTACGACGAGGACGCCGTGCGCAACGCGATCGCCGGGGGAGGCGGGCTCGATCGATTCGACCATTGGGTCCGCATGGACGACCTGCCCTATCGCACGCCCCTGCCACACGTCGTCCTCGCGGCCGCGTTGCATCGACTCGAGAGGTTCGACGAAGATCGTCCGCGGCTTCTCGCGGGGGTGCAATCCCTCCTCGATCTCGGATACATTCCGCCTCAGATCCGAATCCCGCGCGACACGGTCCTCCTCCGAGTCCCGCTGTTCGTCGAGGACCGGGAACGGGTCCTCGCGCAGCTCGCACGCCGAGGCCACGGCATCCAGTGCATCTACGATCCGCCCCTCGACGAGTACGCTCCCGCGTTCGCCGAGCAGTTGCCTTCGCCCCCGTCACGTCGCATCTGGAGCCGCGACGTGCTCCCGGTGAACCCCCGCCGAGCGGACCGGTTCCTCGCGTTACGCCAGGAGACGCCCAGCCTCTTCCGACCGATCGGTGCAGACCTCTCGAGGGCCGCGAGCCGTCCAACGCGAGCGGCTTAGGCTAGATCGATTCCGATTCTCAACGAGTGACGATCTGTGGTCTCAACGCGAGCGTCTCGAACAGACCCGGGACAATCGTCGCCGAGTTCGGATCTCGACCCGGCGGATCCAAGGCCGGAGTCCGCGCTCCATGCTCCGGCGGTTCAGGAGCAGGACGCTGATGCTCACCATGAGGAAGCCGAGGGCGAGGGAGAGCGATCCCGGGACGGACGGCGCCCGGGCGGAGACAAGTCCCGCCGCGGACGATCCCCCATCCGTCTCCACGCGGAAGGCGATCGTCTGGGTGCCTTCGTTCCCCGCGACGTCCCAGGCCCGCACCGTTACGACGTGGGAGCCGATCGACCAAGACTCCGGCAGGACCGTCGCCCTCCCCATGGGGAGGTAGGGTCCGCCATCGACGCTCACCTGATATCCCGCGAGGCCCGACTCGTGGTCGGTGCCGGTCCACGACACCGTCGCATCGGGGCCGACCACGTCGCCGATCGCCGCGGCCTTCACGACCTTCGGAGGCGTGAAGTCGATGTCGAGCGGGATCGATTGCACCGGCCCCAGGAAGCCGTCCGAATCGGACGCCTGGTAGGAGATGAGGTGACGACCTTGCGGGACCTGGAAGGAGCCCGAGTACTCCACCCACGGGCCGTCATCGACGCGGTAGGCGATCGACGGCGTACTGCCGTTGGAGCTGGAGGGGGTGAGGGAGACGTCGACCGTCGAGACGTACCATCCGTTCGCGCCTGCCGTCCCGCTCGCGTCGAACACGACGATCGGCGGAGGATGGGCCCCGCCGTAACCGCTCACCGGGATCAAGAGCGTGTGCAGCACCTCTTCGTTCCCGGCCTGGTCGGTCGCGAAGTAATCGAGCCGGTGGTTCCCGGCGCCCGCGATGCGGAAGGGCGTGCTGTACGTCCAAAGCGCTCCGTCGTCAATCCGATAGTGAATCGACCCGACGCCGCTCGTCGCATCGGTCGCGGTGAGCGTCAAGATCACCGGAGACAAGTACCCGCCCGGCGCCAGGGCCCCGTCGACGCGAGCGGTGGACACCGGAGGGACCGTGTCAATCGTGAACCGCACGGAGTGGATCGTCTCGTTGTTCCCCGCGAAGTCCGTGGCATAGGATTCGAAGGAGTGCGATCCGTCACCGGAGATGACAATCGGCGCCGTGTAATCCTCCCACGTCCCGCCATCCGTCCTCACATGGGTCACATTGACACCAGAACCGCCGATGTCCCTCGCTTTCACCTTGACCGTGACGGGAGAGACGTACCAGCCTCCGAGGCCGGGGGTGCCGGTCATCGTGTCGATGGAGACCGGCGGGATGATGTCCGGAGGGATCGGCCCTAGATCCGGCGCCCAAGCGACCCGCGGGAGTCCCAGGCCGACGCCGAGGGCGCCGTTCGACGCGGACACGGTCAACCACGTTGTCGCGTCCCAGTTGTCGACGACCGAGAGGTTGCCGAAGATCCGGTCCATGTCGCGGGCCCAGGGCGTGTCCTTGCTGTCCTCCCACAGGGGGAATCCCCAGTCGTCCTGGAATTCGACGAGCACGTCCCCGGACGGACTGTACTCCGTGTCGATCCCGTACACGGACCAGCCGGCGGTGTCCGCGATGTACGCGCCGTAATCCTGGAACGCGCGGGCGAGGATCTTCGCGGGCTCCGTCTCGAGGCCCATGTTGTCGACGTCCGTGGCCTTGGGGAGCGCGAGGAGCGAACCCATCCGGACCTCGGGGATGGAGCCGGTGTAGAAGCCCTTGTATCCGGAGTCGGCGGTCGTCGCGGGCCACCGGTACCCTCCCGATCCGTTGTAGAAGTTGACCGAGTCCATGTTCAGTTTCATCGCGTGGCGGATGGCGCCGCCGGAGACGAGCTCCCCGAGTCGGATCGTTCCGCCGATCGAAGAGAGCATCGAGCCGCCGTGGGCGCCGGAGAAGCCGGTCCCGTAGAGGTCCTCGCTGTCCTGGGACCACATGATCGTCGCGTTCCCGCCGGCGGAGCAGCGGGCGAACGGTTGGCCCTGATAGAGCGTGTGGCCGTCCGGGGCCAGGATCGCGGTCGCGTAGTTCGGCGTCGTCCCGTGAGGGTTGCCGCCGCCGTTGCCGGGGACGACGAAATCCGTCGGGATCGGGGCGTTGAACAGGACGCCCCCTTGCACATCGCACCGGCCCGGCACCTTGTCCCAGGCGTCTCCGTTGTAGTAGACCGGAGTGTCGGGCGCCGACGGCGTCAGGATGAGGACGTCCACATCGGCCGTCATGCCGGCAGCGGTCGCCTTCTGGATGTGCGCGGGGACGTAGACGGCGTCCGCGCCGATCGGCAGATTCCAGATGCTGTCGCGGGTGAAGGGCCAAGTGAGCGGGTCTCGCTCCGGATCCCCGTTCGGAGCGGGGGAGCCGGAATGCGAGGTCGTCGAGGTGGTGGAACGAACTCCATGCGGGACGACGGCCGAGCCCGCGAAGAGAACGGCGAGGGATCCGGCAACGAGCACTGCGACCAAGACCAGCACCAAGAGGAGGGGACGCTTCCGGTCCTCCTTCGGACTCGTCGTTTTTAGGCGGATGCTGGAAACCGTTCTTGTTGCGATCCGAGGCACCAGCGTTTGGGGGGATTACGCCGTGACTTTTGGCTCACTACATACTCCTTTGTGTACGGTGGTCGAAGATTGTTACCGAATTTCGGAATAGCCTACTGAAGGTGAATCTTATTGCCGGAGAATCGTCACTCGCGTCCGTTTGCCAACGCGAGTACATGGAATCCGTCCTCGGTGCGAAGTCCGGTTCCCTCCAGACGAAAGTTGAAATCGAGCCCCTGTTTCCATGGGACGGAGGCGGACCCCGCGCGCGCTCACACGATCGTCGCGGCCCTCGTCCTCCTCTGGTGTTGGGGCACCGCGCTCCTGGTCGCGCTGAACGACATCGACTTCTTCTCCCTCCACGATCTGTTCGACACGGCGCATCCGCACCACGAGCACATCGTGGTCGCGCTCGGAATCGGGGGGCTCGTCGCATCGGGGATCATCTTCCTCTGGGGCCGGCGCGTCCCCGTTCTCGCGGCCTAATGCCGCGAAAAGCGACGAGACTCAGCCCGAATCACCTTCGCGGTCCTCCTCGGCGGAGCCTTCGTTGTCCCACTGCCGACGTCGCATGAAGCGCACGAGTACGAAGCTCACCGCAAGCAGGACCAAGGCGATGGCGGGGAAGATCAGCGGGGCCGCGATGGCGGGGAACGGGAAGACGATGGACGATCCCTGCCCGTTCGAGAGCGCATAGGAACCGCCTCCCGCCGCGGGGGTGACGAAGCTCAAACCGCCGCTGGCCGACGATTGGGCCGTGAGGACGGTGGCGCCGCCCTGCGTCAGCGTGTAGGAGGTGCTCGGTGCGAAGCCCGACCCTTGGAACGCGATGGTGGAACCGCTCTGCAGATCGAACGCGATCGTGTTCGGCGAAAACGTCGTCACCTGCATCCCGGTGATCGGCCCGGTCCACGTGGCCTGCAACGTCTGCGCCTCGTCCGCGTTCGCGGACGCGAAGGCGACGAGTCCGCCGACCGACGCGGAGACGTTCAGGAGGCGTCCGGCCCAGGAGTACGAGACCTGCGACGCCTCGTTCGTCGTCACGAGGAAGACCGCGCTCAGGTCGGTCGAGCGAATGCCGCTCCCCAGATCCACGACGGTGCCGTCGTAGGACGCCGGGAGGCGGATCCGGCCCGTTGCGACGTTCCAGGACGTCATGTCGAAGATCGTGCCCGCGGTGGAACTGATCCCTGGCAACGTGCCGTTGTCCGGCACGTAGACGCCGTAGTCGACGTCGAAGATCGTGTTCGAGAAGATCCGGGCGCGGTCCGATCCGAGCTGGACGCCGGAGTGGACGGAGTGGATCATGTTGCCGAGAATCGTGGTCCCGTCGCCGTTGTACGCGACGTCGATCCCGCGCGGGTAATCGGCCGCGATGGGAGCCCGACCCGGCTCGTCCCCGTAGACGAGGTTCCAGGCGATGAGCGTGTCCTGCGCACTCTGGGAGACGATCCCGGCCGCGGTCGCATTCACGACCGTGTTGCGCGTCGCGACGATCCCGGTCGATTGGCTCGCGGCATCGACGTAGGTGTCGCCGAGCTGGATGCCGGTCGTGTGGAACGCCCCGCTCGTGTAGGCGTTCACGAAGTTGCCGGTGACCGTCACATCATGGACGTCCCGGTCGGTCTCGATCCCGTACACCCACTCGTAGTTCGTATCGAGCGAGATGGAGTTCGCCTCGACGTGCACGTCCTGGGAACCGGAACGGATGGCGATGCCGTACGCGTGTTGTGCGTTCTCGATCGAGTTGTGGCGGATCGTCACATGCTGTGTCGTCAGAGTCGCGGGCCAATGTCCGAGTTGAATGCCCTCCCACTGGTTCGTCCCCGCGAGGTTCGTGATCCGGTTGTTCTCGAGGACCACGTAGGCGTTGGTCGATTCGATCCAGAGCATCACTTGCGATGTCGTGTAGAGGCTGCCGTCGATGGACCAGTCGCGGATCACGTAGGGATCAGTCGAGGTCCCCGTGCCACTTCGCACGCCGTTCGCGGCGGTGAAGTCGGTGTTCATGAGAATCGCGATGGGGCCGCGCGGCTGGAGCGTCGAGGGATCCGTGAGGCCGTATCCGGGAGGGGCTCCGACGCCGCTTCCTTGATTGTCCACGACCACGAGGCCTTGGCTTTGGGTCGCCGTGCGCCCGGCGGAATCACGGATCTCCAGTTGGACCGTGAACGTGCCGGCCGTCGCGAAGGTATGTTGGGCGGTCAGGGTGGACGAGAGGGACGTGTCCCAGATCCCGTCCGCTTCCCAGTCCCACTGAGCTTGCAGGGTCGCGGTCGGATCGGAATCGGTCGAGGAGGACGCGTCGAACGTCACGGTCTCGTTCGCCCTCGGAACCGTTGGCGAATGCGTGAATCGGGCGATGGGACCTGGGGCGGTCACCGTCGCGGCGATCGTCGCCGTATGGGTCAGGGCCCCGCTCGTTCCCGTCACGGTGACGGTGAAGGATCCACCGGTCGAACCGCTCAGGGTGCATGTGGAGGTCTGGCTCCCGGAGATGCTCGACGGGCTGCACGACGTCGAGACGCCGGACGGCGAAGAGGAAGTCGTCAGGTCGACGGTCCCGGTGAAGCCCCCGCTCGACGCGAGGCTCACCGTGGAGGTCGCGGTCGAACCGGTCGCAAAGGAGACGCTCGTCGGGTTCGCGGAGAGCGAGAAGTCCGGGCCGCCCGCGCCGAAGAACTCTACCGGGGAGGCGGCGCCGACGTCGCCTTGGCCGAGGTTCCCGCCGCCCCAGACGTCTTCGAGGAGCTTGATGAACGAATAATGAATGAACGAGGTGCTCGACTTGTAGGCCGCCTTCGCGGCGGGGCCGATGAAGGCCGTGTATACGAGGGGCGGATTAGCATACCCTTCGTCGTACGTCAACATGAGGGCCGCGCGCTTCCCGTTCATCGCAGTCAAGAGCTGGGGCACCCAGCCCTGGAGCCAGCTGTCCCCCGTCGACACGGAACAGGAGTGCATGTTGTTGCAGTCGTTCGGAGTCAGCCAAATGAAGTTCGTTCCCGCGTTGAGCGCCGCGATCACTTCCGTGCTGGAGCCGGGCAGGAGGTTTGCGCACCGGGAGGGATTGCCGGTGACCGTCGTGTACGATAGGAAGGGGAAGTGGTCTTCGCCGCGGGGAGGATTCAGGCCGCAACCGCTTCCGCTCGCGTCTTCCGCGAAGGCCTTCCACGTGTGACCGGAGTTCTCGATGATGTCGACGATCGTGGGATGATTGAGGTTCGGGGAGTTCCCGTCGCCGGAGACGCCGAAGGTGCTCCCTCCGATCAGGGCGATGTAGTTCGGCTGGGACGGATTCGTGATGCTCTCCCAATGCTGGGCGAGCCCGTACTGGTCCGCGAGCTGCGTCATGTACGTGGCGGGCCCGTAGATGTCGGCGAGATCGTGGTTCTCCATCAGGACGACGACGAGCTGGTCGAAGTTGTTCGTGGCCTCCGAATGGATCGGGCGCGAGACCGCCGAATCTCCGGGGGCGACGAGAGGAAACACGCTCCACGCGACGACCGCGAGGGCCGCGACGAGGATCGAGGCCGCGATGAGGAACGCATGCAGGCGGCCTGCGGGGGGAATCAAGGGCACCAGCGGGAGAGGTACCCGACCGGAACCCACGCTATATGCCGACTCGGCAACGGATATCGATTTTGGTTACTGCAATGCGAAATACGCACGTCCGCGGAAGGGATGAAGAATCGATGTTTGCGAACGTTCGACGGGTCTACCAATCCGAGGAATTGGATTCTTCCTCTTCCTCTTCTTCATACTCCTGCATGGAGTCGCGCCGCGGCCGCGCGCGGGACCGGCGCTGCCGGCGGTTGCTGCCGCGGATGACCAGGGCCGTCACGAGCCCCAGGACCACGACGAACAAGGCGAAGGGCCAGGAGATTCCCAGAGGGAGGGTCGGGAGGGAGAACGCGGACGACTCAACGTCGAAATGTCCCTGAGAACTCGATGTTCGGCCGGCGTTGTCGACCGCCTTGACCTGGACGGTGTGCGGACCGTTGGACAGGTGGCGGGTGATCGTCGTCACCAGGCCGACGGACTCGAACGGCCCGCCGTCGATGCTGACTTCCTGCCGGGCGATCCCGGAGGCGGCATCGGAGGAAGACCAGGAGATCGTGACGTCGGATTGGGAGACGCTCCCGCTCGGCGATGGCGTTCCGACCGACGGAGGCGTGAGGTCCACCCGGATCGACGCGGACTTCATCGTCTCGATGCGTCCGGCGGCATCGATCGATTGCCACTGGAGCACATGGTCGCCGTCTCCGACGACGAAGCGTTCGGCATACGTCGTCCAGGAGCCCTGGTCGAGGGTGTAGAGGGTGATCAACGAGGATCCGGAGGGACTCGTGGCGGTCAACGTTACGTTCACCGCGGTGAGGTGCCAACCGTTGGCGCCGACGGCCCCATCGACGGACGCCGACGTTGTCGGGGCACCCGGCGGGGAGGGCGGCCCGCCGCCTCCCGAGGCGACGACGGTGAGCGTGTGGGTCGTCGTGCCAGTGAGCCCGCCCGCGTCTTGGACCTCGAGGCGAATGGAATAGGCGCCCGCCGACGGGTACGCGTGGTTGGCGGTCAATGTCGTCGAGAGCGTCGTGTCCCAGGCGGCGTTGTCTTCCCAGTCCCAACGGACCTGGAGCGCGCCGTTCGAGGACGTCGAAGTAGATGCGTCGAACGCGACCGGCGCATTCACATCCGGCGATGACGGGTTGAAGGTGAAGCGCGCGACCGGATTCCCGGGGGGCGGAGGAGGGGGCGGGGGAGGCGGCGGTGGCGGCGAACCGGCGATGATCGACTGCGCGACGACGGGACTCGTGGAAGCTTGGTACGTCGAGTCGCCGGCGAATTGCGACCGGATGTACTCCGTATGCGGGGTCGTCCCATGGAACACCATGTCTGCGCCGTACGTACCATCGGATTGCGTCGTGAAGTGTCCAATCTGCGACTCGGGCGACCACGTGACGTTATCCCACGACCACTCGAGGTCCACCCGGGCCGAGGCGATCCCGGCTCCATTGACATCTGTGAGCCGCCCGCTCACGTGCACGGTCGCCTCAAAGACCGACGGGTTCGGATTGGTCGTGAGGGCTAGGGAGGTCGAGTTCTGTCCCGGCGGCGGTGGAGGCGGCGGCGGGGGTGGTGGCGGAGGAGGCGGTCCGCCTCCTCCGGTGAAGAACTCGAGAGGAGTCGGCGCGTTCACGTCGCCCTGACCGAGGTTCCCACCGCCCCATTCGTCCTCGATGAGTTTGATCAGTGAATAGTGACTGTACGAGGCCGTGGACTTGTAGGCCAACTTGACGCTCGGGCCGCTGAAGCCCGAGTAGACGAGCGGTGGATTGCGGTAGCCCTCGTCGTACGTGATGAAGAGGGCGGCCTTCTTGCCGGCCATCGCGCTCAACAGGTTCGGCACCCAGCCCTTGAGGTAGCTGTCGCCGGTCGACACGGAGCAGGAGTGCATGTTGTTGCAGTCGTTCGGGGTGAGCCAGATGAAATTCGTTCCCGCGTTGAAGGCGGAGATGACGTCGCTGCCGGTTCCGGGCAGGAGCTTCGCGCACCGCGAAGGATTGCCGGTGATCGTCGTGTACGATAGGAAGGGGAAATGGTCTTCGCCGCGGGGCGGGCGGAGTCCGCATCCGCTGCCGGACGCGTCTTCGGCGAAGGCTTTCCACGTGTGACCGGAGTTCTCGATGATGTCGACGAGCGTCGGGTGGTTCAGGTTCGGGTGGTTTCCGTCGCCACCCACGCCGAACGTGCTGCCGCCGATGTAGGCGATGTAGTTCGGCTGGGACGGATTCGTGATGCTCGCCCAGTGCTGCGACAGGGCGTACTGATCGGCGAGCTGCGTCATGTACGTGGCATGCCCGTAGATGTCCGGGAGGTCGTGGTTCTCCATGAGCACCATGACGAATTGATCGAAGTCGCCGACGGATCCGGCGAACACGGGTTCGGAGCCCGTCGAATCGCCCGGAGCAGGCAACATGACGACGCTCCATGCCGCGAGCGCCACGACGATCAGAACAATCGATACGAGAACGGTCCGGGGCGGATGCGGCCAACGGATCGAGGAGATCAGGGACACCAGCGGGGGACAGGCTCCGACCGCATCACCGCATATATCCCCGCACCGAGACGGCTATCGGTACTGGTTACCGGAGTGGGAAATCAGTTCGCGTCCGCGGGTGACGTGCGTCCGCGAAACCGACTACGACGAACGGAATCGCGGTGCCGTAGCGAATCGGAAAGGACAGAGACGCGGATCTAGAGATCCCAGTTCTCGTCCTCTTCCTCTTCTTCCTCCTCGTATTCGGACACCTTCCGGTATCGCGGTTGGATGCGATTGCCGCGGCGATGACGGAAGATGAGGACGAAACTCGCCATGAGGAGGACGAGCGCGATCAGCGGCAAGAACAACGGCATGGACTGCAGCGCGCCGGGAATCGAATTGCCTGTCGATTCGACCGTGAAGGTCGTGCCGGTGGTTGACTGATGTCCCGCGTTATCGAAGGCCCGCACATCGACCCGGTGCGAACCGCTCGCCATGGAGCGGGTGACGCTCGTGGAGAGGCCCACTGACTCGAAGGCGCCGCCATCGATGCTGACTTCGTACCGCGCGATGCCGGAGGCCCCATCGGATCCGGACCAGGAGACGGTCACGTCGGAGGTCGTCACGCGACCGCTCGGAGACGGAACTCCGAGGATCGGGTTCGTGAGGTCCACATCGATCTCGCTCGAGTGGACCGTTTCGACGTAGCCCGCGGCGTCGAGGGACTGGTAGGCCAACGTGTGACGCCCTTCCGAAACGACGAAGGATTGCGTGTAGGTGGTCCACCCGCCGGCGTCGACGCTGTACGCGGTCGTGAGCGCCGCCCCGCTCGGGCTGGAGGCCTGGAGGGTAATCGTGATGTCCGAAACGTACCAGCCGTTGGCACCGAGTGTGCCGATGACGTTCATCGTCGTGACCGGCGGGGAGCCGACGGATGCGGAGATCCGGACCACCGAGGATTTGGTCGCTTCCACGTTGCCCGCAACGTCCGTGGCGGCGTAGTCGATCGCGTGTTGGCCGTTCCCGCTCAGGAGGACGACGCCGGAATAGGAATGCCACGCCCCACCGTCGAGGCGGTACTGGACCGTCTGCACCCCGCTCGAGGCGTCCGTCGCGGCCAAGGTGATGTTCGCCGAACCGATGTACGATCCGTCGGGCGCGCGGGTCCCTTGAACCTGCACCGCGCTGGACGGCGCGACCGTATCGATGTTCGCCGAGGCCGTCCGGATGGCCTCGTTGTTCCCCGAGTTGTCGGTCGCGTAATATCCGACCGTGTGGGCCCCTTCTCCCTGGACGATGACCGCGGCAGAGTAGGTCTGCCAGGCGCCCCCGTCGAGCTGAAAGTGAATCGCTAGCACCCCGCTGAGATCGTCCGTCGCGCTGAGAGTGACCGTCACGGCGGAAGAGTACCACTGACCCGCTCCAGCCGTCCCGCTGAGGGAGGCCGTGCTGACCGGCGCCACGGTGTCCCCGACGCTTCCGGGGGAGAGCGTGTACGTGGAGGTCGGGGCCGCGGGGATCGTGACGGTGAGGCCTCCCGCCGGCGTCGATTGGGCGCTGCCGACGCGGCTCGTGCCTCCCGAGTTCGTCCGCGTCAGGTTGTACGTGGTCCTCGGCGTGAAGCCAGTGCCGTCGAAGACGACGTCCGCGGAGCTCGTGAGTTGGA
>VBLT01000067.1 GCA_005878615.1 Methanobacteriota archaeon | reverse complement strand
CTGGTCCTCGACGCGCCGCTGTTCCATCAACGGCTCGAAGTGCTCCGGGCGGAGACGGAATGGAAAGGGACTGCCGGAGTCTGGCGCGTCCTCGAGGCGCGCCTGTTCCTGAAGGACGGGATCCCTACCGTCGCCGCGCCCGGGGCACGGTCCGAAGGTCCCGGATGAACTGGAATCGCTCCTCCTTGTCCGCGATCTTCGCTCCCGCTCCCTTCGCGAGTTTCAGGCACGCCTCCCTCAAACGCGCCTTGCCCGCGATCGCGAAGGCCCGGGCGAGAGCCTCGTACGCATACGCGAGCGGAAAGTCGCCGATCCCGCCGTCCTCGCAGATTTCCAGGGAACGCTGGGCATGGTACAGCGCGGGCTCCGGTCGACGAAGCAACGCGTACACGTGGGAGATCTGCCACTCGCCGATCGCCGCCTCCTTCGGTCCTCCGACCACGCTCCAGTGGTACCGCGAGGCGTACGCCATATGGATCATGCGGTCGTCTTCGTCCTTCGTGCGGTTCTTCTTCGCGATCAAATCCCACGTGGAGTTGAACAACTCGGCCGCCATCTTCCGATGCCATTGCCTCTCGGATTGCGAGGCCATTCGACCTTTTCCTCCGGGCCCTCGGCAAGTGGGGCTGGGCAGATTTGAACTGCCGTCGCAGGCTCCCAAAGCCCGAAGGATAGACCAAGCTACCCCACAGCCCCGGCGCCGCGAGGTACCCGATGCTCTCGATAAATACGTTCTCTCAGGCCTTGGTCCGCGACATCTGTAGGGCGGACCACAGGCTCCGAGCGGCGTCGCGCACCGCCGCCTCGCTCGACTTCCGCGGCCTCCACCCGGTCGCCCGGAGCCTTTCGATGGCGAGCTGCATCGCGCGAACGTCTCCGGCCCACCCGCGACCGTTGCCGGCCCCTCCGGTCCATCGGTACTCCACGCCGGACAGGCCCAGTTCGTCACAAATGGCGTCCGCGAGCGAGCGGACGGTGATCGCATCCTCGCTCCCGACGTTGAACACGGAGACCGGTTCGTCGGCGGCCCGCGTGCCGGCTTCGATGGCGGCGACGACGTCCTCGATGTGGACGTAGGACTTCGCGGTGCCCGGCTCGGATCCGAGGATCTCGAGCTCCTTCGGGTCGCGGGAGAGCTTGCGGACGAAATCCACGACCACTCCATGTCCGCTCCGGCCGCCGACGACGTTCGCGAGGCGGAAGATCACCGCCTGGGCGCCGAACGTGTGCGCGTACGCCGACAGCAACGCCTCGTCGGCGAGCTTCGTCGCTCCGTAGACGGAGATCGGTTCCAGCGGCGCGTAGTCCTCGGGCGTCGGCACCACGGACGCTTCGCCGTACACCGTCGAGGTCGAGGTGAAGACGATCTTGGGGACCTTCTCTTGCCGGCAGGCCTCCAGGACCCGGAACGTGCCCAGGACGTTCTCGTCGATCAGCGGCTTCGTCCCGTCGCGGCCCAGGCGAACGTCCGGGTTCGCGGCCAAATGGTAGACGACTTCGGCGCCGCGGACGATCGGCCGGAGGTCCCCTCGGAGGATGTCCAGCTTTCGGAGGACGGCGCCGGCTTTCATCGCGTCCTCGAGGTTCGCGCGCTTCCCCGCCTTCAGGTGATCGACCGCGACGACCTCGGTCCGCGCCACCAGCGCATCGGCGATGTGACTCCCGATGAAACCCGCGCCGCCGGTGATCACGACCTTCGGCCGTGCCATTCGCGCGACACAACCCACGGCGCGTATTCAAGGTTCCTTCGGTGCCCGCAAATGCGCGAGGAGTGCGGCGACGGCCCGCGCCCGATGGGAGAAGCGGTTCTTTTCGGCGAGGGACATCTCGGCGAAGGTCTTGGTCGCACCTTGCGGGATGAAAATCGGATCGAAGCCGAAGCCCCCGGTCCCGGCCTCGCCGGACGCGATCGTCCCTGGGCACTCTCCGTGAAACACTTCGTGGGAGTCGCCTTGCCGGAGCAGGAAGACCGTCTCGAAGGTCGCGGCGCGGGATTTGCCTTCCGCGAGGAGCCGGAGGATGCCCGCGCATCCGAGGCGCTTCTGAACGTACGACGAATAGACGCCCGGGAAGCCGCCGAAGGCGTCGAGGAAGAGGCCCGAGTCGTCGATCAGGTAGTCGCCGGGGATCTGGTCGTCGAGGATCGTGGCCGCGAACCGCACGACTTTCTCGAGGCGGTCCGCCTGGATCTCCGGGTAGCTCCGGTCCTCCCGCACGATACGGACGCTGGCTTCGGCGAGGGCCGCGGACACCTCGCGGAACTTGCCTTCGTTCGTCGTCACGAAAGCGATCACGTGTAGCGCCCTCTCGACTCGATCTCCTTGACCGTCGCGATCACGCGGTCCGCGGAGGAGCCCATGACCTCTCGGTACCCCCGGACGACCTCTCGGTAGTACGTCGTCGCGCGGGCGTGGGCGCTGACGAGGCCTTCCCGCAGGAGATGGAGATCGACCCCGCGCGCCTCGCGACTATCGTCCTTGAGTCCCAGGCTGAAGTCGATCATCACGACCCGGCCCTCGCGGAGGATCATGTTCGAGGTCGTGAGGTCGCCGTGGACGATGCCGGCCCGATGCAGGCGGCCGACGATGCGGCCGACCTCCCACGCGGCCTCCATCGCGGCGGTCCCGCCGCGGTCCAGGACTTCCTTCACCGTCGGACCGTCGATGAATTCCATGACGATTTGCGCCTGGGCAAGATCGATGTCGAAGAGGATCGGCACCGCGACGCCGGCGGCTCGGGCTTCCGCGATCAGTCGGGCTTCGGTCCGGATTCGCGTCCGGCGGAGATTTTCATCGAGCTCGCTCGAGCGGTAGGCCTTCGGGACGCGCGTCTTGGCCACCGCGGGGCGACCGAGGAACTCGGTCCGGTGGAGTTCGGCCTCCGCCCCTCTCTTGATGAGCACGGCCGCGCGATGAGGGCCCGCGGCAAAAACCTTTCATCGGATCCGCGGGCTCGGTTCCGCCGTGGGCGGCGCGGGCGGCGAGAGAAATCGAGACGCCTCGGAGGCGGGCACCTCGCTCCTCGACGGCGTGAAATCGGGAGGAAGGCATCGCGCATATCGGGGTTCGAGGATCCGCCCTTCGAGCAAGACGATTGCGGCCCGATCCCGCTCGCTGCGAATCGCCCGACCGGCTGCCTGCATCAGGCGGTTGACCGCGGGATAGACGACCGCGTAATCGTGGCCCTTCGCGAACCCGAATTTTCGCGCGTAGTAATCGCGCAGCGCCTCCCCCTCGACGCTCGGAGGACTCAGAGGCAGGCCGACGACGATGACCGCCGCCAGCAGGTTGTCCTGGTAGTCCACCCCCTCGCTCAACGAACCGCCCTGGACGCCGAGGAGCAAGGCACCTCCGCTTTCGGCGCGGGCCACGCGAAGCGCCTCGAGGGCCCCGTCCCTCTGGGTCTTCGACCATTCCGGCCGCTCGACGAGGATCCTCTTCGGGAGGCGGATCCCCCGGAGCCGACGGTGGGCCTCCTCGAGGAGCTCGTAGGACGGGAAGAAGGCGGCGACATTGCCGGGCACGACCGATGCGATCCCCCCGATCTCGCGGGCGATCGCGTCGTGCATCTCCCGGCCGCGTTTCACGAACAAGGTCGTGACGTTCGGCGAGACGAGGAGCAGGCGGTTCTCCCGCGGGAACGGAGAGGTGTAGGTCCGCAGCACCCGACGAGTGTGCGAGATGCCGAGGAGATCGGCATACATCTCCGCCGGGAAGAGGGTCCCCGACATCAGGATGCTCGCGTGGACTCCGTCGAAAATGGCACGGCTGAGGACGCTCGGGTCGAGGAGCCGAAACGCGAACTTCCCCTCCGTCCCCGGGACGACGAGGCGGAGGATGCCCTCGTCCTGGTCCCGCCATCGCACGAGGAACTCCGCGACCTCGCCCAGATGGGTCGGTACTCCCCGACGGACCGCGTCTTCGCCGGCGAAGGCGACGCCTTCGACGAACGACGCGTAGCTATGCGCGTCCCCGCCCAGGGTCCGGAGGCCCTCCTCGACCACATCGAGGAATTCGTCCTTGCGGGCGATCCGTTCGGACCGCAGCGACGTGACGAACCGCTCCAGCGACTTGGCCACCGCGACGAGTTCCTGCGCGACCTCGCCGTCGATCGAGCGCGCCTCCTTCGCCGCCCGGAGGACGTCCAGCACAGACAGGTCGCCGACGAGGTGCGCCCGGATCCGGTCCGGCAGGTTGTGGGCCTCGTCGACGATCAGGATCAGGTCTTCCAAGGATCGACCGAGTCGCGGGAGGAAGCGCGCGCGGATGTCGCTGAACACGTAGTTGTAATCGCAGACGACCAGGCGGGACTGCGCGGCCGCATCCATCGCGACCCGGTGCGGGCAGACGCGACAGGCGCTGCTCGCGCGGACGAGCTCCTGGACGTGCAGCGTGCGCTGGAGGACCGCAGCGACCACCGCGGAATTGTCCCGGGTGAAGAAGCTGCAAGTCCTCGACTTCACGCGGAAATCGCAGAATTCCTGGAACGCCCGGCCGTGGGACGGCGCGGCCTCCTGCAGGCACATCGAGTGCTTCGCGATCAGATCGATCGTGGGGATCCGGAGGCCCCTCGCCTCGATCCGCCGGATCGTCTCGATCGCGATCCGATGGTGGCTCTGGCGGGAGGTCAGAAAGAGGACGAGCTTGTCGGCCGCGAGGCCATAATCGAGCGCGGCCACGAGCGCGACGGCGGTCTTCCCGAGGCCGGTCGGGGCGTGGGCGAGCAGATGCTTGCCCTCGGACAGACTCCGGCGGGCATCGACGAGGAAATCCGACTGCCCGTCTCGGACCCGGTCGAAGGGCCACGGCACGCCGGCGGACGTCGGACCGAAGGACGCCAACGCTTCGCGACGCTCCATGAGGACCATGAGACGACGTCGCCGTCAGGGGCCGAGGATATGAAGGACTTCCCCCGGGAGAGGGCCGAAACTACTCCCGTCGCTATCGGCGGGACACATTTGCGAGGAAGCGCTTATGCGGCCGGCCGCGGGTCCCTCCTTTCGTGGCCCGCCATTGCCTCGTCTGCGGGTTCAAGTCCCGCGACAGCGTCTGCCCGCGGTGCAATACGATCTTGCGATCGGATCGGGCCGCCTGCCGCCGCTGCGGGAAGGCCTTCAACGGCTGGATTGCGACCTGCGACGCGTGCGGCGCGTCGACCGTCCCGGTCCAGGATGGACCCCGAGCTCGCGAAGCGATGACGGCCCTCGCGTCGATCCCCGGAATCTCGGCGGAGCAAGCGAAAGACCTCGTCGCCCGAGGCTTCCAGGATTTCTCCGACGTCGTACGCCTCGCCCTGCCGGAGATGGCGGTCCAGTTGGGCCTCCATCACGCGATCGCACGAAGAGCTCTGCTCGTGGATCTGATCGGCGAGCCCGAACGACCGGAAAACGAAGCGCCGTGTCCGACCTGCGGGGCGGCGTGGATCGGGATCGCGGGTCGATGCGCGACCTGTGGCTCTCCCGCCGCGTTCGACCTCGATCGGGACGGCGTGGAGCAGAAGCTCGAGGCGATCACGGGAGAGATCGTCGACCTGGACCTCGACGACGATTTCCTGGGGATGCCCGAGGCGGTCCGAGACGAGTACGTGCAGGTCTTCGCCGGGGCGGACCCCGAGGATTTCCTGCGGGAGGAATGCCAGCACCAGATTGACGCCTGGCGCCAGAAAGGTTTCGACGTGGCGCCGGTCGAGCAGCTGTTGGCAGAGGACCTCTCCAGCTTCCGAGCGGGAGGGACACGACTGATCCGTTTGCAGGCGATGAAGAAGGCAGGCTCGGGGACCTACCGCTGTCCGTTATGCGAAATATCGGTCGAGAGCACCGCAGAGGAATGCGGCAACTGCGGGGCCCGGTTCGCCTGAGGG
>VBLT01000066.1 GCA_005878615.1 Methanobacteriota archaeon | reverse complement strand
AGGGAAAATTCCAAGGCGGAGATCGCGTCCGCGGCGTGATCTGTCCGCAGCAGGCACAGGCCCTTCGTCCGGTGGGCCGCGTAATGGTTCGGGTCTTTCTGGAGGACGACCGTGAGCAGCGACAGCGCGTCGTCGTAATGGCGTTGGTCGGCGAGGCACGCCGCCTTGCCTCCGAGGAACTCGAGGTTGTTCGGATCGAGGATGAGCCCGTCCTCGAAGACCCGCTGGGCCTCCGGGATCTTGCCGAGGTTCAACAGGATCTGGCCCTTCGCCGCGAGGGCGGGGCGGTCGCCCGGGTTCAAGCTGAGCGTGTGATCGAAAGCCTCCAGCGCCTCCTTCGGCCGATCG
>VBLT01000065.1 GCA_005878615.1 Methanobacteriota archaeon | reverse complement strand
GGGCCATGAGGAGGTCGCGGCGGAACCGGACGAAATCGGCGCGATCGGGCGCCAGGGACGCCGCCTTCGTGATCGCCGCGAGGGCTTCACGCCCTTCGCCGACGGCATTTGCAAGGCGCGCCCGACGGGCCCAGGCCTCCGGGTCCTTCGGTTCCGCGGTCGTGAGACGGACGCAAACGTCCAGGGCCTCCTTCGTCCGGCCGAGGGCCTCGAACGCGGAGCTCAGACTCCGCAGGGCCGTCGGCTCCTTCGGGTTGGAGAGGAGGACGGTCTGGAACACCGGGACCGCTTCCTCGAATCGGTGGAGCTCCATCAAGCAGGCCCCTTGATTGAGGATCGCCGCGGCGTTCGTCGGATCGAGGACCGCGGCCTGACCGAACGCGCCGGCCGCCTCCTCGTATCGTTTCAGCGACAGGAGCGCGGCGCCTTTTCCGGCGTACACCTTCGCCTTCCGCGGTTCGAGGCCGAGCGTCCGATCGAACGCGGTGACGGCCTGCTCGTGCCGACCGAGGGCCTCCAGCGAGAGGCCGAGGAGGTACCATCCCTTCGGATCCTCGGGCGCGTAGCGGGTGGTCCTCTGGAGGGAGTCCGCGGCGTCCGCGAAGGCGCCCGTCCGATACTGGGCCTTCGCCTTATCCAGCCACAACGAGGCGGACGCAGGATTCGCCTCGATCGCCACCTCGAACGCCTTCACCGCTTCCTCGTTTCGGCCGAGGCCCAGGAGCAGGGAGGCCTTTCGGCCGGAAGCATCCGCATCGTGCGGATCGAGCCGCAGGACCGTGTCGTATGCGACGAGGGCCTCCGCCGGTTGTCCGAGGGCCTCGTGCGCGGACCCTTTCGCCGTCCAGCTCGTCCGGTCGCTCGGATCCTTCTGAAGGATCGCGTCGCATGCGCGCAGGAGGACCTTCGGGCTCTTCGAGAACGCGAGGGCGTCCCGCTGACCGCGGAGCGCGTCGAGATCGTCCGGGGCCACCACATGGAGCCGGTCGAAGGTCGCGTACGCCTCTTCCGCCTGGCCGAGGGCCAGGAGGGCGCGCCCTCGGTCCTTGAGGGCCCGCGCGTGATGCGGTTGAATCGCGAGGATCGCGTCGCACGTGGCGACGAGCTCAGGCCAGCGCTCCGCTCCGAGGAGGAGCTCTCGCTTCGTCTCCAATCCCTCGACCGATCGCGGCTCGACGGCCAGGTAGGCATCGAGGGCTCCGACGGCCTCCTCCTTGCGGTTCGACTGGAGGAAGGCGTGGGCCCTGGCGTACAGTGCGCCCGCGTGGGCCGGGTCGAGGGCGACGACCTTCCCCGCCTCCTGGACCACTTCGTCCCAGCGGGCCAGGTTCCGCAATGCCTCGAGCCGGCCGGTGTGCGGCTTGACCGACTTCGGGGACAACTCGACCGCTCGGTCGTAAGCGTAGACCGCGTCGACGCTCCTCCCGATCCGGCGAAGCACCTCCGCTCGACCGTACCAGGCGTTCGCGTCCGCATCGCGTTGGCGGATCGCTTCGTCGTAGGACCGCAACGCCTCGTCGTTTCTTTTTGCCGCGGCGAGGACATCCCCGCGGAGCCGCCATGCGTCCGAGTCGTACGGATCGATCTGGATGACTCGATCGAGACACCGCAAGGCCCGCTGCGGTTCATCGACCGCGAGGTACGTCCGGGCCTTGCCTTCCAACGCGTCCTTCCGGTCCGAATCGATCCGGAGCGCGCGGTCGAAGGCGGACTGCGCCTCGTCGGGTTCGCTGCGGCGCCGGTGGGCGTCGCCCTTCCGGACCCAGAGTTCCACATCCTCCGGGCTCAACGCGAGGATGCGCGCATAGCCGTCCACGTCATCGGGATCGAGGGTGACGGCCTGCATGTAGGCGCGGACGGCCTCCGGGCGTTGTTGGAGCGCGACATGGGCGTCCCCTTTCCGTTCCCAAAGATCCTTCGCCTTCGGGTCGACCTGCAGCGCGACATCGTAGTAGCCGAGGGCATCGGCCGCGCGGCCTCCCGCGACGAAGATCTCGGCCTGGAGCCCGAACGCGCTCACGCTGCTTCGGTCCAGGGCCAGCGCCTGGTTCGCGGCGGCCTGAGCCGACTCGAGGCGGCCCACCCGCAAGAGGCCGTCGCCGACGGCCGAGAAGGCCTTCGCGAATTCCTCGAACCGAGCGGCCGGCTCCCGCACTTCGAGGAGGCCGAGGGCTTTGACGAACGCGATCGCGGCGCGCGTTTCGGATCCTGCGTCCAATGCCGCGGCGCCGGATTCGACGAGTCGGTTCACTTTTTCGAGGACGCGTCCATCCCGATCGAAGAGGCCTTGGTGGAGGGCCATCCCTATCATCCCATCCCGCGAGACGTCGCCCCATTGGGGGCGCGTCGGACGAGTGGCCGACATGCGAAATGGATGACTTATAGGTATCGCCAAGGCGCCCCGACCCCTGGACAATCCATTGTCGGAGGCCGGTCAGGCGGTCGGCGCCGGAGCGGCTAAATAATCTCGACGCGATACGTAGCTGACATTCGTCAGACGGGATGGGATCAATGACGCGCCGAAGGCCCTCACGGGCCGCACGGACCGAACTGAGGAAGGAAACCCGCGAATGGTTGACCGAGAAGACGATCCCGAACGTCCGCGCCATCGCCAAGGATCTTGAAAATGCCGGCGAGGATGTTCGCGACCTGGTCGCCGCGATCGATGAACTCGAGGCGATCCTGAAGGACGGACCGAGGAAGGACGGATTCCTCCGACCGTGAGGTCGCAGTGCAGGGACCGGGATTTGAACCCGGGTCAACAGCTTGGAAGGCTGTAGTCCTAACCAGCTAGACTATCCCTGCGCGGCCGCAGCAAGCAGGGCGAGTCAACTTAATCTTTTCCGGGATGCGCGGACGTCGGTTCTCGTCGAGGCCTCGCGGTCGATCCGTCGCTCTATCCGATGTGGAAAAATAAGGTGGACCGGCGGAGTTGTGGAGACAAGGCCCCTCCGCCGATCTGGGATGGATCGGTTGATCGTCAACCGTCGTCGTCGGACGCATCGAAGTCCAACGAGCATCCGTACGATGCGTAGACGTCCTGCCAGCTGTGGTCCGCTCCCGCGCAACCCTCGGCTCCGACGGACATGACCTCACTCATCACGACCGTTCCCAAGGACTGGGGTATATAAAGCGGCGAGCGCGGGAGGGGTGCGCGAAAGTATTCGCCCACTTCTCCCGGCCTTTCACGGGCGGGTCGTCAGCCACTCGAAGGTGTGATTCGCGACGAGGGCCGCTCCGATCCCGAGGGCCAGAAGGGCGACACCAACCTCCCCGAGGCCGGCGAGGACGACGGCGGCGAGACCCGAACCGAGGAGGAGGGCGAGCAGGCGCCGCGGCGGCACCGTTTCGACGAAGACGACGAGGAGGCCGAGGGTCAAGAGAAAGACGACGACCCCGTAGAGGCCCGCCGCCGCCAAGTCCGGAAGGGCCGCCATCGCGCCGGAAAATGGAGCCCTCGGGATAATCCTATGGAGATGCTTCGCGGACGTGGCGGACATGGACCGCCTCGCCGCGATCGAAATCCTTCATCTCGCGGGAGCTGAGGCGGGCGGTCCCGACGGCCCGCACCTCGCCTCCGTGCCGCACCGCGACCTCGTCGCCCGGACGGATTTCCGGGGCCGCATCGCGCACTCCGACGGCGAAGATATTGCCGACGGGATGGAAGTCCTCGATGTCGACCCAGTAGGCGTTGGCCTTCGAGAGGATCTCGCCGCCGGCCAAAGTAAGGGACAGCAGGCCGCGTCCTGTGTGCATCGCCACCTGCGTCCCCTGCCGGAGCACCCGCACGTCGGGGAAGCGACCTCGGAAGGTCGCGCCGGAGACGAGCGCCTTCCCCGCATCTCCGAACTGGAAGCGGGCGATGGTGCTGAGATCCTCGGCAAAACGTGCCCCTCGAGCGACGGGGCCGTACGAGCCCACGACCTGGTCGAGGGTCCGGGTCAGCGCGACGAGCGAATCGTCGGAGGTGGGCCGGTCCTTCGAACTCAAGAAGGCCTCCGGGAGGACCCGGTGGACAATCGGGCCCTCCGCGCCCAGGTGGGCGACGACCGAGTCGTACCGATTCGACTCGACGAAGGCCTCGAGATCGTCCGCGACGACGGCCGCTTCATCGCGGCTCCAGTCGCCGGTGACGGGAATGTCGTACGCCCCCGCCGGATAGAAGCGCTCCAGCTCCCGCGGGATGAGTCCGAGCGGCGACGTGACGATGACCTCGTGCACGACAGACGGGTTCTTGCAGGCCTGGATCGCCTCGCGGAATCGGCGATGGCTCCGGCTCGCGGAGTACGGCTTGCGCGCCGAACATGGTAGCAGGAGGAGGACCCGCGCCGACGGGGGCTTCGCATACCGCTCCACGATCCGACGGCGGAAACGGACGACCTCGGGTCGATGAAGCGACTCGCTCGCGTACGCGAGCACCTCCCGCCCTGCGACCGGGGTGTACGGCTCGACGAGATCGTAGCCGCGGAGGTCCAGATGCCTTACGACCGCGGTGTTCCAAGGAGCATTGGCGAGTCGCCGCTCGACGAGTTCTCGCAACCGGCCATGGGCCAGGTGGTTGCGGACGAGCAGGACCGCCCGGTGGAGCGCGAAGTCATTGTGGCCCGGCAAGTCGCCGCCCGCGACACACGCAGGGCAACCGCAGGCGGCCGGCTCCGCTTCCTCCATTTCGATGGAGCCATCGGACGTGTGAAACAGGCCGCGGGCGCTGTCGAGGACCATGCGGCTCGAGTCGACCACGTCGATCCCCGCGTAGACCAGGATGGGGACGTTCGAGGGCGTCGCGAGTCCGGTGACCGCGAGGACGCGGGCCGGGCCGAGGGATTCCTTCACCCGCCGGATGGCGGCGACGAACTCGCGGGGCGACCGCTCGAATTGGGGACCGTTGGCGAGGAACACGACCTCCGCGTTTGCGGCGCGAGACAGGTCGGCCTCCCCGGTGACGATCGCGAGGTCTCCTGCCGGCGGCTCCTCGGGGAATTCCAGGTCGGCCATCGATAGCGGTGTGCCTTTCGACGGCGGCACGTCGTCCGGATGTCGACCTTCCCGAGGCCCGAAGAAGCTCCCACTGACGCGGATCTGCAGCCGTGGATCCTCCGTCCGATCGGACACGAAGAGCGCTTCCGCGTAGGGTGGCGCGGGATGCGCGCGCGTGGGAACGAACAGAACGAGGGGCGTGGTGAGGGTTTGACCGGACCGGGTCCACGTCCCCTTGCGTCCAAGGCCTCCGTGCACCTCAAGCTCGAACATCGGGAGCGCGGCGATGGTCCGTTCGACTAAAAAGGCTCCCTACTCGATGGGCAACGTGTTCCGCTCGATGTAGGCCAATTCCTTCGCCTCGAAGGCCCGCTCGTCGACGCTCAAGATCAGGGCCGCCTGTCTCAAGGCGATCTGCTCGTTGACGTATTCCAGGAAGTGCAAGATGCGAGCGAAGTCGTTGTTGATCATCAGGTATTCGATTCCGTCGAGCAAGATCGCGGCCCGCGGGCCTTCGTTCAAGAAAGTCCCGATCAGGTTGCTGAGGCTGTTCAAATTGTGCGGGTCGACGTAGTCGCGCCCCAAGGTCGTCGAGAGCCACACGACGCGGATGTCCTTGGTCCCCCGTCGGCGGATCACGTGGTTCGGGTGCTGGCGTGTGATGTAAAGCGGCCGCCACCCGGCGTCGATCGCCTGTTGGAACACCGCGAGGGCTCGCTCTGGCTTCTTCTCCTTCACCAGGTAGGCCCGTCCCTCCTCCAAGTCCTGCTTCTTCCCGAAGAGCAGGTCCTTGAGAAGCTCGTCCTCCTCGAAGGCGAGCAGGAGCGGCCAAGGTAGCCGCATAGAACCGCTTTCCTATCTGGCGGTCCGTTTTTATACGTATCCTATCGACTATCGGGCCTGAGACTCAATGGCCGCGAGAGCAACGACGATCAACGGGGCGGACCGCCGATCGGCTGGCCGCAGTTCGTGCAGAAACGGTTGTACGTCGGATTCGTGGCGCCACAAGCGAGGCACCGGAGGAAAGCCTGCGGAGGCGTCGGCACCCCGGCCGGTCGGCGACGGGCCACGAGGAGCAGGATGAGCATCAGTCCGACCGCGAGGGGGACCACGATCGCGAGGACAATCCAGCCGAGGATTCCCAGATCGGAAACCGACTGGGAACCGGTTCCCGGCGGCGAGTAGGTCACGGTGATCTGGTCCAAAACGGGCGTCACGGAATCGTTCTGAGTCACGAGGCCCGCGCCGACCTGGGCGAACCGGCCGCTAAGCTGGAGGATGCTCGAGCCCGGTGCCGTGAGGACTGGACCGTTCGACCAAGAGGGGTCGGGAACCGGGGTGTTGCCGACGCGGATGCTGACCGCGATGCCAGTAGCCCCCGAGAAGGAACCGGACCAGTCGATCGAATTCCACGTCGTA
>VBLT01000064.1 GCA_005878615.1 Methanobacteriota archaeon | reverse complement strand
GCTTCGTGAGTCCGAGTTGCGTCCGGGCCTCGTCCGCCGTGCGCACGATTGGCGCGGCCAACGGAGGCAGGTCGGATCCCTGGGGCGAGCCGGTGTTCACGAGGACCACCCGGTCCTCCTTCCCGATCACGCCGTCGTCGTAAAGGCGACGAAAGCCCGCGAGGGTCGCTGCCCCTTCGAGGCACGCGGCGATTCCCTCGAAGACCGCGAGGTTCTGGGCCGCAACCCGCATCGCATCGTCGGAGACGGCGATCGCGGCGCCGTGCGTCTCCCGGAGCGCCTTCAGTACGAGGCGGTCCGCGATCGTCGAGGGCACACAAAGGCCCGCGGCCTCCGTCTTCGGTTCCGGCCACGGTGCCGCAGTTTCCTTGCCCTCTTTCCAGGCCTTCACGAGCGGGGCGCACCCCGCGGCCTGCACGACCGCGAAGCGGGGCCAAGGGCCCTCGTACCAGCCAAGGTCCTGCAACTCGTGGAGCGCCTTCCACATCCCGACGATGCCGGTCCCGCCGCCGGTCGGGAACACGATCCACTCCGGCAGGCCGTGCATGGCCTCCCAGATTTCGAAGAGGATCGTCTTCTTCCCTTCCATGCGATAGGGTTCGCGGAGCGTCGCGACGTTGAACGTTTCGGTGGTCGACGCGAGGTCCGACGCGATCCGACCGGCGGCCGCGATGTCGCCGTCAACGCGGACGAGATGGGCCCCGTGCAGGAGGGCTTCGCGGGCCGCTTCCTCCGAGCCGCCTTTCGCCAACAAGACGATGGAGCGAACGCCGTGGACGGCGGCGTACAGGGCCAGGGCCGCCCCCGCGTTTCCGGCGGTCGGCGCCACGAGATGCGTGGCGCCAAGGGCGCGGGCCATCGGGACGGCGACGGCCATGCCGCGGGCCTTGAACGTCCCCGTCGGATTGCATCCTTCGTCTTTCACGTACAGCCCTTCGACCTTGATCGGCGCGACTCGCCCTCCGGACCCGAAGACCTGGAGTCGATGGAGCGGCGTCCCGCCCTCCCCTCGGGAGCCGATCTCTGAGTCCATCAGGGGCAGGAGAGGGGCGTAACGCCAGAGGTCTTTGCGAGGCGTCAACTGATCGGTCCCGAGGTCGGTCCATTCGTATCGAGCGAGCAACGGGCCGCCACAATCGCAGGTGTTGATGAGCCGCACCTCGGACCGCTTCGAACACGCGGTGCACTCGAGGAAAGCGGGACGCACATTGCGGTCATGCGCCCGGGGTCCAAGACGGTTTCCTCGCGATGCCTTTATGCCCGTCCCCGCGTTCGATAACACCGATCGTTACGGTCCCGCGAACGACGGACATTGGAGCGGCCTATGATCGCATGGTCCAGGCCATGCGGCAACGAGGACGCGTACTCGTGGCCTTCTCCGGAGGCGTCGATAGCGGCCTCGTCGCAAGGATCGCCGTCGATGCCCTTTCCCACGATGCGTTGGCGGTCCTCGCGGATTCCGAATCGCTGTCGCGCCAGGAACTCGCGGAGGCGGTTCGCGAGGCGGAGGAGATCGGCATACCGCTCCGCACGATCCGCGTTTCCGAGCTCGCGGACGACCGGTACGTCGCGAACCCCGTCAACCGCTGCTATTTCTGCCGCAAAGGGTTGGGCTCGGCCCTCAATCCGATCGCCGCGGAATTCGGGTATCGCTCGATCGCGGACGGCGTCAACCTCTCGGACCTCGGAGAGTATCGGCCCGGCATCCAGGCGATGAACGAGGAAGGGTTTTGGCATCCGCTCATCGAATTCGGATTCGCCAAGGCCGATGTCCGCGAACTCGCCCGGGAACTCGGGCTGAGCTTTCACGACAAGCCGAGCAACGCCTGCCTGTCCTCGCGGATTTCGCACGGGGAGGTGATTACGTTGGACAAGCTACACCGTGTCGAGGAGGCCGAAGAGGCGATTCGGAACCTGGGATTCCGCGTCGTCCGCGTGAGGGCGCATGAGGGAGTCGCCCGGATCGAGGTGCCGAAGGAGGACCTGCCGCGGATGATCGAGCCGGCGACGGCCGCGAAAGTTGTCCGCGCCGTCCGGGACGCGGGATTCGTCCATGTCACGATCGACCTGTTGGGCTACCGAAGCGGCTCGATGAACGAAGGCCTCTGAGTCCCCGCCGTTCCGTCCCACTGAAGGATTAAATATTACGCCGTTATCGACTTGAATGCAATTTCGGCCAGAGGCCGGGAGCGACGCGCCGTGACCGCAGTCGGGATCATTCCGAGCCTGGTTATCGGCGTCCGGGAAGGCATTGAGGCGGCCCTCGTCATCGGCATCATCCTCGGGTATCTGGTGAAGATCCAACGCGGCGGCCTGAAACGCTACGTCTACAGCGGCACGATCGCGGCCTTCCTCGTGAGCGCGGGGGTCGCCGGTGCCCTCATCGCCCTTACCTGGGAATTTCAGGGAGTCGGGCAGCAGCTGTTCGAAGGCATCACGATGCTCGTGGCCGTCACGGTCCTGACGTCGATGGTCCTCTGGATGATCCAAGCCGCGCGAAGCATCAAGGTCCACGTCCAGGAGCGGATCGACGCCGTCCTGCGGCAGAGCGAGGTCCTCGGGCTGGCGCTCCTCTCTTTCGTAATCGTCCTCCGGGAGGGCGTCGAGACGGCCCTCTTCGTCTTTGGGGCCGGGGCCTTGACGAGTCCGTTCGAAGCGGTCCTAGGCGTCGGCCTCGGGCTCTTCATTGCCGGGGTGATCGGCGTCGGGATCATCCGCGTCTCCTGGCGGCTGAACCTGCGCCGGTTCTTCCAGGTGACCGGCGTGTTCCTCGTCATCGTGGCCGCCGGCCTGTTCTCGAACGCGGTCCTGGAACTTCGAGAGGCTCTCGGATGGCAACTCTTGCCGGTCTACAACCTCACCGCAATCTTTCCCGCGAACGAGACGAACACCGCGGGCTACCTCCTCCGCGGGATCATCGGGTACAGCGACGCTCCCACGCTGGTGGAGGCCGCCGCGTACGTTGGGTACTGGATTGTGGTGATCCTCGCCTATCTCGGAATCCGAACGGGAAAAATCACGATTGTCACGGCGCCGCTTCGCAGGGCCTTGAACGCGATCCTCGGACGGCGGGTATCCGCGGGCGCCGAGGCCGAATAGAAGAGGGCGGATCGTCCCCGAATCCGATCGATCCCGGTGGGTCGAGGCGTCACGGAGAAATCTTGATCACTTTCGTCGGGCAGGCCGTCTCGCACGCCATGCAGTCGATGCAGTCCGACTCCCGAATCATATCGGACTTGTCCGTGCGATACTGCTGCCACTCGCCGCTGCCCTTCGCGAGGACCTTGTCGTTGCCGGTCCCTTTCTTGCCGGGGGCCAAGAGCCACTCGAACACGTCGACGGGGCAGACGTCCATGCAGACCCCGTCGGCGACGCAGCCATCGAAGTCGACCGCTACGTGGGTGCCGTGGATGCCGAGGCGCGTCGGATAGGGGTTCCCATCCGCGTCGAGCCGCTCCTTGCCGTCCGCAAAGACCTTGTGGCCGAGGTGCTCGCCCGTCTCCGGATATTCGTCCGGTTTATTCATGAAGTCCGGGTCGATCGGCTTGGCTGCAAAGTCCACTTCTCGCGACATTTCGTCGCCTCCGAGGAACTCTAGCCCGGCCCACTTCGGGGCCGGGCATTGGCTTGTATACCCCTCCCCTTTTTGACCTTTCCGGTTTTATTTCGTCGTCTCTCCAGAGACCCGCGGGCCTTCCGTGGCGGACCGAGAAAACTCGAAACGTATTTCGGTTGCGCCCGCGGTCCCGCCTCCGTGCGAAGGAGCCGGGGCCCACGGACCCGCGCGTCGCGAGTTCCACGTGGGCCCTCGCGTCGGCCCGGCAGGGGGCGGACTTCGCGGTCGACACCGCGCCGCCGGCATATTACACGCGGTGGGGCAATCCGACGGTGCGGGAACTCGAGGACGTGCTGGCGGACCTGGAGGGAGGCGCCCGCGCATTGGCGACCGGATCGGGGATGGGCGCGATTGCGTCCGCGATCCTCACGTCCGTCGACCGCGGCGATCACGTCGTCGCTGGCTCGAGCCTATATACCGCCACGACCGAGATCTTCACGCGACTGCTTCCGCGGTTCGGGATCGAAACGACGTTCGTAGATCCGCGCCGACGTGGCGCGTGGAAAGAGTCGGTCCGTTCCGACACCCGTTTGGTCTACGTTGAGACCCCGGCGAATCCGACGATGATGATCACGGACCTCTCGGAGGCCGTGTCGGCGGCCAGGTCCGTGGGCGCCACGACGCTCGCCGACAACACCTTCGCCTCCCCGGTCAACCAGCGGCCGATCGAGTTCGGGATCGACGGCGTGCTGCACAGCGCGACGAAATACCTCGGGGGTCACAGCGACGTAGTCGCGGGAGCCGTCGTCACGGCGAAGCGAGGTCTGTTCGACCGGATCTGGTTCGTGTACAAGATGCTCGGGCCGGCCCTCGGTCCGTTCGAAGCGTTCCTCGTCCGGCGGGGCCTCAAGACGCTCCCCCTCCGGATGGAGGTCCAGTCGAGGACCGCGCAATCGCTCGCCGAGTTCCTCGAGGACCGCCGAGCGGTCCGCGTGGTCCACTATCCAGGATTGCAGTCGTTTCCGCAACACGCTCTGGCGAGGAAGCAGATGAACGGTTTCGGGGCGATGCTCTCGTTCGAACTCAACGGCGGTTACCGAGCCGGGAAGCGGTTCGTAGAAGCCGTGGATATCGCAACCCTCGCGGTGAGCCTCGGAGGCACGGAGACCCTCGTCCAACATCCGGCCTCGATGACGCACGGGCCCCTGACCGATCAGGAGCGGCGGGTCAGCGGGATCTCGGAAGGCCTTGTCCGAGTCAGCGTGGGCCTCGAGGACGCGGACGACCTGATCGATGACTTCGATCGCGCGATTCGCGCGGCCTCTCGATAGACTGGCCGTTCGAATCGATCCGCTCGCCGTTTCAAAGGGTGACGCCAAGTTGCTGCGCGAGGGCGCGGAGTTCTTCTTCCTTCTCGCGGAGCTTCTGCTCGCGGTCGAGGAGCTCCATCGCCTTCTTCTGGATGATCTTCACGCGGTTCTCCACGTCCTTCTTCCATTCGTCCATCGAGGCCGACGATGGGCCGGCACCTTTCTCGATTTCCGCGAACCGCGCTTTGAGCTTGTCGACTTCGGCCTGCAGCTTCGCGGCCCTCGCGTCGGATTCGCTCTGATCGGACTCCAATGATCGCTCCTTCCCTTCGAGGATCTCAGCCCGCGCGTCCAGCCCCTTCTCTTTCTCCTCGACCCGAACGTCGCGTTCCCGGAGCTTCTCCTCCCGATCGAGGACCTCGAGCGCTTTCTTTTGGAGGAACCGGAGATTCTTCGAGACTTCGGCCTGCATCGCGTCGGCCTGGATACGGAGCCGTTCCGCATCGCTCCGCGCGGCGCTCGCACTCCGGAGGTCATCGTCGATACGGTCTCGCGCGAGTTCCGCTTCATGGCGGGACTTCTCGAGATTCCGGAGCCCCTCCGAGAGCAGCGCGTCGCGGGCCGCGAGGTCGGCCTCGCGCGTGACCAGCTCGGACTGGAGCGCGGCGGCCTGCTCGGTCCGGGCCCGCAGGTCCCGATCCTTCTTCCCGAGGTCTTCCATGAGGTTGTTCGCTCGCTGCAATTCCGTCTCGACGGTCCGCTCCTTCGCCGCCATTTCCTCGAGCTTCGACTCGAGGTCCTCCGACTGCCCCTCGAGGCCTTTCTGGCGGGCCGCGAGCTGCTCGGAAAGGTTTCCCAGTCGCGTGGTTTCCTGGTCCAGGGACCCCTTCCGCGTCCGTGCATCCGCCGAGGCTTGGGCAGTCTCCTTCTCGGCGACGGCGAGCCTGGCCAGACGCGCCTCGAGGTCTCGGCTCGCCGCTTGGACCTCGGCCTCCTTTGCGGCAAGCTCGCGTGATTTTTCCTGCAGCTGGATGAGTTGGGCCTGCGCGGTGCGCTCCGCCTTGTCGGCCTCCGAGCGGCGTCGCTCGAGGGCGGCCTGTTGCGTGGCGAGATCGTTCGACTGCCGCTTTGCGGACCTCTCCGCCTCTTCCGCGACCAGCGCTCGTCGTTGGGAATCGGCGATGAGTCGTTCCGCCTGCTGGGCCTGCACGGCCGTCGCGTCTCTCGTCGCCTCGAGTTGCTTCAGTTCTTCCGCGCGCTTCGTCGACCACCCGGAACGCTCGGACTCGAAGGATTGCCGCATCCGGAGGAGTTCATCTTCCTTGGCCTTGAGTTCGACCAGGCGCCCCTCGGACCTCTTCCAAGAGGCCTCCGCCTCCGCCGCCCTCGCGGCGTGGGCCTTGGCCTGGGCCTCCAGCTTCGATCGTTCGAGGTCGAGTTGGGTCGTCCCAGCGCGGACGGCCCGCTCCCGGCCTTCGATCTCTTCCGAGCGTTTGGTGAGTTCACCCGTCCGCGACTCCGACGTCGCGTTGAGTTGGGCTTGCGCCGATCGGAGGGTCGTTTGCTGGTTCTCCCACTGCTTGCGCTTTTCCATCTCCTCGGTGTGGAATTTCTTGACGGCCTCGTCGATCTGAGTGTCCCGCGAGTTCAGGTCTTGCTCTCTGCGAACGAGCGCCATCGCCTGTGCGGACAGCTCCGTCAACTTCGCCTCCGCTTGGTTTTCCTTGGTTTCCAATTCCCTCGTCCGGGTCTCCAGATCTTCCACGTCGGCGCGCAGGTCCGCCTCCTGAGCGGCGACGGCTTTCTCGCGGATCGCCAGTTCCTTCGCCTTGGCCCCCAGCGTGTCCTGGAGCGTCGTCGCGTCGCGCTCGATCCGGTCGCGTTCCGCGCGGAGCTCGGCTTCTTTGATTGCAAGGGACTGACCGATCGCTTCCGCCTCCGTCCGCACGCGCGCCGATTCCGTCTCGTATCGATCTTTCAGTTGGGCGAGCTCCAGCTGATAAGCCTCAAGCTGCCTCCCTGTCTCCTGGACCGCAGCGCGCTCTTGCTCCAGGCGGCTCTCGTTCGATCGAAGGGATTCTTCGCTCGCGACAATTCGTCGCTCCCGATCCGAGAAGTCGCGCGCCCTGGCCTCGAGGGTTTGAGCGTTCCTCTGAAGTTCGCCGTCGATCTCATGGAACCGCTGCGTCTGGGACGTCCGCTCCCGCTCGAGCTCGGTCCTCTTCGCCGTCATGTCGGCCTCGAGGACATTCAGCGCCTCGGTCCGCGTCGACAGTTCGAGCGCATGGCGTGCGCTTTCCTCCTTGAAAGCCCGCTCCTTTGAATCGATTTCGAGGGCTCGCTGCTCCAACTCGCCTTTCAGATGATCGGCTTCCGCCTTCCGAAGCGTTGCGGACTGGGAGGCCTCCTCGACCGCCTTCTCCCGGCGCCCCAGCTCTTCCTCGGTCCTCGTGAAGCGCTCGTCATCCTGGCGGATTTTCTCCTCCTGGTCCTTGACCTCGATCTCCCGCCGTTCGAGGCGCATGATCCGGACGGCCCAGGATTCCCGTTGGGACGAGCTTTCCTGTTCGAACGTCTCGCGTTGTTCCTTCAGCATCGCTTGCTGGGATTCCAAGGTGGTCTGCCAGGTTCGGAGTTCTTCCGCGCGCTTGGCCTCGGTCTCCCGGAGACCCGCGGCCTTGCCGTCCAGCTCCTGCGCGAGGTTCGTCAAGTTCGCGTTTCGGGATTCGACTTCCGCTCGCCCCTTCGCCAGCTTTTCGTTCTCGATTTCCAAAGTCTCCTCGCGGGCCGCAAGGTCCGTGAGTCGACGTGCGTTCTCTTCCGCCTGGGCGCGGACGGCGTCTTCCTTGTCCTGCACCGACTGTTCCCGCGCCTCCACTTCGATTTCTCGGGCCAACAAGCCCTGATTTTTCTCAGTCCTCGCGGCGTCGAACGCCTCCTTGTCTTGTGCGATCCGGAGCTGCCCCTCTCCGATTTCCTTGGCCTGGGCGTCCAGGTCATTCCCCCGCCGGCGCAGCTCCTCCTCATAATGGGCCGTCCGGTCCTGGAACTCCCGGCGATCGGAATCGAAGGCCGCCCGGGCCTCCTGGAGCACGACGCGGTCCTCGTTCAAGGCCGTCTCGCGGTCCTCGAGGTCGCGGGTTCGAGCGGACAATTCCTGGTGTGTGGCCTCCGCCCGAGCGGTCGCCTGGCCTGCTCTCTCTTCCGCTTCCCGGGCCCGAGCCTCGCGGGCCTCGAGCTCCGCCTCGAGCGGGGCCAAGCGCGCCTCCCGCGCGTTCAATTCCTCGGTCTTTGCCGCGGCGGCGGCCTCCGCCGCTTCGGCGCTGGCCACGCGCTCGTCGACCGATCGCTTGAACTGTAGCAGATCCTTCTGATCGATCTCGAATTGCTCTCGGCCGCGGGCGAGATCTTCGAGATCCTTGCGGACGACGGCCCCACGATCGTCCACGTCCTTCCGTTCCCCGCGGATCGCCTCGGCTTCCTGGGCCAATCGCTCCTTCTCGGCGCGGAGGCGGTCCTCTTCCGGCGCGAGGTCTCGCTGGCGCTCGTTCAATCGTTCCTCCACCGTACGGACGGAAGTCTCGCGCTCGGCGATGGCCTGGGACTTCGTGGAGAGTTCCGCCTCGCGGGCTTCGACCTGGGCCATTCCGGCATCCAACTCTGCCCGTGCGGCCTCGTTCTTCTTCGCAAGGTCCTCCACGGCGACGCGTTCCTGAGCGACCCCGACTTCGCGTCGGCGCAGGTCCTCCTCCTTCGAGGCGACGGCAGTCCGATCCGACTCGATCTGCGATCGCGCTTCGTTCGCCTGCTTCTGAATTGCGTCCAGCTCGACGCCCCGCGCCTCGATTCCGACCCCTCGCTCGTCGAGTTCCTTCGATCGCGCTTCGAGCCGGCCCTCTTCCTGACGGGCCTCCTCCAAGCGCTGCTTGATAGCGTCCTCAAATTTGTCTTGGACTTGGACGAGCATCTCTCGCGCGAACTCGACCTGTTCCGGGCTGACGGGACCGTAAGCCAGGAGGGCGACCGCGAGCGCGTCTCCGCGAACCGTCTGCCCATGGTACTTCTGAATCTTGATCGGCTTGTCGACCGCGTCGAGGATGCCGGCCTCGACGACTTGGCCATAGGTAACCTGGCATGCCGGGTCTAAGGTGAATTCCCGGAGCATCTTTCCCCGTTCGTCCACGAGGAAGGCCTTGGCGGGCCGCCAACGCTGCCGCTGGGCGAACATCCCGATCATCACAAGGACTCCAAGCGGGGGGATCGCGAACACGTAGGGCGTCTGCCAGATTCCCGGCGGTGGATTCGTCGGCGGGTTGACAGCGGGCAAGATGCGACCGACGCCGACCTTGTCCGTGGTGCCGCGGAGCCCCACCTCGTCGATCGCCACCGCCCGGACCGTCACGTTCTCGATCGGCCCGCTCGGAGTCCAGGTGAAGGTTCCATCGACGGATGTATCGGAGCCGATCGAATTCCACGTGCCGTTGAAATACGTGAAATCCACCCGGACGACATCGGGGTCGGTCACGTAGGAGAAGGTCAGCGTGCCGTTTGTCGCTTGGTCGTCCGAGACCGTCCCGAGGGTGATCGTCGGAGCCGTGTTGTCAACTTCGATCGGCGAGACGAGGGTGGTATTCGTGATCGTGCGGTTGTTCTCGACCGTGGCGCGAAGACTCCCGCCGACGAAATTGAGGCCGGAGGTGTTCCACAGGAACGTCCCGTTCGGGAGGACCGGCGAGCCGATGGGCATCCATCCCGATCCATCGTTGTACTCAAACGTGACTCGAACCGCACCCGACGAATTGGCATATTGAATCGGGACGATCCCCGTGACATGGGCGTTCGACGCCGGAGCTGAGATCCCGATCCACGGTCTCGCGCCGAGGAACGTGAGGCGGATTTCGCTCAGTGTTGGCGTGACGGTGGGATCCGTCGTTGTCAGAGTCGCGCGGAACCGAATCCGGCCCGTTGCGACGCTCTCGGTCAGGAGGGAGGCTGGCGGAGAGACCGAGCGCCAGCTCCCGCCCCCGTCGAGGGAGTACTCGTAGGCGATCGACTGCCCGTTCAAAGCTTGGACCACGCTCACGTTCCGCCACTCCGAAATGTCGGAGGTGACGAGGTCCCGCGTCTCCACGGTCCCCACGGTCCTCCGGGCCGTCCATGACACGTTCACGTCTCCGACGACGGGCGTGTGATCCGGGGAGGTGACCGCGAACGAGAGGCGGAACTCAAGGTACCGCGAACTTCCACTCAGGCCGGACCCCGCGGGATTCCCGTACGGGGCAGACCAGTTCGTCCAGGTGGCATCCACCGGAGTGACGTTCCCGGTCCGCGTCGAAACGGATGTCGTCGCATCGGGGCCTTGGCTGACTCGTATGTAGTCCACGTCGACCGCGAGCGGAACCCCGGACGTGCCATCGGCCGCGAAGAAGGCCAGGCGGATCGCGTACGGATATTCGTCCGCCGGCGAATAGGTATCCCGGAGGACCCACGCGATTCCGTTGTCGCTCGTCCATGCCTGGAAGGTGTTCCCCGTGCGCACGAGGCGGGACCAGGCCGGGATCGGGTTCGTGTTCGCGACATCGACCCTCGTCGTGGTCGCCGCATCCGCCGTCGCGCGGATCTGCCATCGGACGGTGCCGCTCGCCGAATCATACCGCTTCTGGACGCCGTACCAATTCCAAGTATCGAGGAGCGCCATGAGCCCCGCTTTCTGCCCGCCGGCCGTCGGGTTCGTCGAGAACTTCATCGTCGCGTTGAAGTCTCCAACGATTCGTTCCCAGAGTACGTTGCCGGTGAACGTCGCCCCACCGATGTCCACGCTGGTGGTCGAGACGACATGGAGGTGGCCCGGCGTCGTCACCCCGACGTCTTGCGCGGCCGGTGGGTTGATCCAAGTCCACTTCGGGTCCAGCGATCCGCCGTTGAACTCGTCGGCGACGAGCGACCGCGCGGAGGCGTTCCACGAGATCGACTGCCATTGCGCCATCGTTCCCGGTCCGCCGACTTTCGACACATACACCCCGGTCGCGCCCAGGATTCGGTACGAGAGATCGAGGCGGGGCCGCCGTGTGGAGTCGACGGCATAATCGCTCGAGAAGAACGTCTTGTCCGCGTTGGCACCGGTGCTGATCGCCGCGAGCATGAGGCCGTTATTGGGAAGTCGGCCCCGATACCAGAGGTCGACGAGTTGCGTGACGTTCCACGAACGCCAGCCCGCGGTGTTGTCCAGAGACACCTGTCCGATGACGTGGATGTTGATGTCCCCGCCCGCCGTCCCCCACGGCGTTCCGGTCATCCGGTTGTTCCAGGTGGCTTGTGCCTCGTTCCAGGAAGACGTCACTTGGACCGCGTATCCGGTGAAGGTCGCACCAACTCCCGCGCTCTGATAGAGGTTGAGGGTCGCGCCGTCAATGACCGCGCCTGCGGGGATCGACGAGAGGTCGAATCGGAGGATGGGACGAGATTGCGGGTTGAACCCGTCCAAGATCAGGGTCGTGTCGGACCCATGGTTCATGTTCACATTCTGCTGGTCCAGCCACGTGTCCTCGCCGACGGCCGGGGCCGGTTGCAGGCTGAGAAGAGTGGACGGGCCCGAGGTCGCCGCGAGGGTGACGTTGCCGGGCCAGCGAGCGAGGTCCACGTTCGTCACGTTGTCCGGCGCCGCGAAGTCCGCCGCGGTCGTGCTATTCCACGGGGCCGCATACCGTTCAAGAGCCGCCGTCGCTCCGGAGATCTCGGTGTTGGCCAGCGCGTAATCCGTTGGCGTCGTGAAGTTCCAGACCGCCGTCGATGTACCGTCCCCGTTGTCCGTCGTCGTCGGGTCCGCGTGGGCGGTCGGGACTGCGAGACTCGAGAACGCTCCTAGGAGGAGAATGCCAATCGTGGCGATGAGCGCGCCGCGCCACGGCATGCCTCCGAATGGAGGGGCGATACTTCTCAAAGGGAATCAGGAAAAGAGCCCGGGGTGAGCTATTTAAGGGCCGGTCAGTGGTTATCTGAGATGATTACATGGAGGGGAAACCGCTACTCGGCCGTGACCCGACCTGATAGGCGGGCTTCCATCGCCTCGAGTTCGGCGGCCCGTCGGCGCAGTTTCTCCTCGCGGTCGAGGAGTTCGAGGGCCTTCTGCTGGATGATCTTCACCCTTCGCTCAATGTCCTTCTTGGCCTCGTCGGACTGCGCGCGCGCGTCGGGCACCGGAGTCTTCGCCTGCACGAGGATTACCTTCTGACGGGCGACGTCTTGTTCTCGCGTCGCCAAGTCGTCCGTCCGGCGTGCGAGATCGTGTTCCCGCTCGTCGGACTTCGCCTCTCGATCCCGAACCCGTTCCTCCCGGTCCAGGAGCTCGATGGCGCGGCGCTGGAGGAACTTCCGTTCGCGGGCCAACTCCTCCTTCTCACCCTCATGGGCTTTCCGGACCTCGTCGGTTTGGGGGGAACCGGGCTCGCGGTGGGACGCCACGAGTCGTTCTTTCGCCATCGCTGCGAACCGTTGGCTCAAGTCGGCGACGCGAGCCTCGATTTCCTTGCGCGTTTTTTCTTCTTCGACCGATCGGGCCGCGACATCTTTCCGCTCTTTCTCAAGGGACGCCACCGCCTCGCGATCCTCCTGTTGGATCCTCTCGATTTGAGCGGACGCCTCCGAAAATCGAGCCGCGAGTTCGTTCCTCTCCGCGATGAGGGCCTTGCGCTCTTGCTCGAATGCCTGCCGGGCCTCCGCGGTCATCTTCGGGTCGGCCTTCTTCGATTCGAGAGCCTGACTCGAGGCCAGCTGCTTCGTCATCTCGAGGGTCTTCATCGCCCGCGAGACGCCACGCGATACCGAGTCCTGCATCCGGGCCGCGTAATCGGCGAGCCCGGCGAGGCCCGCCTTCTGTCGATTGAGTTCCTCCTGTCGGCCGGAGAGGTTCGCGAGTTCCGCCTTGAGTTTGGCCTCCTGTTCGGCGAGCGCCTTCTCCTTCGCATTGAGCCGCGACTCGCGATCGGCAAGGCCCTTGTCCGAGTCCCCTTTCGGCTCGGCGGCCCGGATCGGCGTGCCGACCTTCGACGCAAGATGGGAATCCGCGGCGGTCAGCAGGAGCGCCGTCCAGTCGACGTCCTCGCTCGCCAGATGTCCGCGAGACAGGAGGACGAAGACGACCTTCCCGCTTTGGAAGGCGGTGAACACGTATTCTCCAACGAAGAGGGAGTCTCGATCTCCAATCCCTTCCGGCGGCAGGACCTTCAGGAAATCGTCGTAGTCGATCGGGCAGTCCGCGTCGAGGATGTATTCGCCGGCCATCTCGCCCCGGTCGTCGAGGACGTAGATTTTTTTCAGCTGGGCGCGGGCCGCCTTCCTCGCGGGCGCCGCCATCATCACCGGGAGAAGGGCGGGGCTGAGACCTCGCAGTAAGATTCCCTTCACCAGGGCTTGTATCGGCCCTTGCATGCGCTGCCCGCCTCGATGCGCGAGGGCGTTCCCTCGCACGAGTTCGTCGGAGGGAATCGAGCGGGTCGCACTCTATTTAAGGGACGGGCTTTGGTTATCGGTCGTGAGAAGGCCGCTCATTGTGGCGGCGCCGATGACGTTTTGGCCGGTGTCGCCGTCGTCGGATCGGATTCGGGAGCGGATTGCGATTTCAACTTCGTCTGACGGAACGTGCGCTGCATTAGGATCGCGTAATCCCGGAGGGCGACCAAGCGCGTCTCTCTCGTCCGCACCTCGGCCTCCAGATCTCGGAGGGCAATGGCGGAGGTCCGGAGTTCCGCCTCGAGGAGGGCGAGCTTCTGCTCGCGACGACCGAGGGTCGACTCGCGCGCCGCCGCCTCGCGTTCTCGTTCGCGGAGCGCGTCTTCCCGCGCGGCGATCGCCGGTGAAAGGACAGGCGGCAGATGCACGCGCATCGCCGCCAGAAGCGTTCCGATCGAACCTCTCTCCTCGATCCTGGGGACCCCGTGGCTGAGCACCACGAACCACATGTCTTCGACTCGAAACGGCGTGAAGGCGTATTCGCCCTGGTAAAACGCGACGAGATGGCGCATGCCGTTGACCGGGATCGAGCGACGGAGATCGTCGTACTCGAGGGGGCAGTCATCTCGGAGGGCGTATTCGCCGAGCAACCTCGCCTCATCGTCGAGGACGAAGATCCGTTCGTAGTCGATCCTCGGGACCATGCGGGGGGCTTGGACGGCGGACCGCGTCCCGCCCTTCGTCCCGTCCGGCTGGGACGGTCCTTCATCGACGACGGACTCTCTCATGGCTGGGACGACCTCCCCTTCCCCTGCCTAGAAGATAGGAAAGGTCAGCATCTTGAGGGTTTCTGTCCGTCCGCCTTCGTTATCATCCTCGGCAACGAGCGTC
>VBLT01000063.1 GCA_005878615.1 Methanobacteriota archaeon | reverse complement strand
CGTGCGGATCATCCGGAGGAGGTCCCGCGCGTGGAGGACGATCCACGGTTTCCGAAGGAAGGCGCGGAGGGAGACCCTCGCGTCGACGGCTCGCCAGTCGAGGCCGTGCAGTTCCTCGGTCACCGAGTTGATGAACGAGTCATGCCAGGTCCGGACGCGGTCGATCATCTCGGAAAGCAGCGGATCCATGAAGGGCGAAGCCCTCAAGATGCGATCGTACGCGAGCATCGCCGGCGGGTCCTCCGTCCCGAGCGCGGCCACCGCACATTCGCCGGCGATGCGGCCGCTGAACAGGCCCGGATGGATGCCCGCGCCGTTCATCGGGTTCGTGATCCCCGCCGCATCCCCGACGATGGCGAGGCCGGGCGCCGCGAGGGACGACAGGTCGTAGCGGTACGGGATGGACCCGGCGATCGTCTGCGTGCGCCTACCGACGTCGATGCCGAACTGCCGGCAGAACGCGATCGTCGCGGCGTGTCCGTCGATGGGCCCGCCGGCCCCGACGTTCGCGCTATCCCCTTTCGGGAACACCCAAGCGTAGCCTCCCTGGTACACTTGGCTCACGAACAGGAGGAAGAAGTCCGGGTCAAGGATCGGCACGTCCTCCCGGCGGAAGCGGTACTCGTACGCGACGATTTTCTCCAGGGACCGCACGAGGCCGGCCTGTCGCGCGGTGAGGCTCGAGGGCCCGTCGGCGCCGATGACCACGCGGGCGTCGAGGGACTCCCCATTCGCCTGGACGCGCCAGCCGCCATCGTGCCGCGAGACGGCCGTCACCCGAGTCGAGGTCCTCAAGGTCGCGCCGTGATCGACCGCATCGTTGACGATCCAGCGATCGAACGCGGGTCGGTCGAGCGCGTATCCGGGCAGCCGTGTGATGTAAAACCACTTGCCGTTCGGGGCGACGCACTTCGCCCCCGCCACCTTCTGGGCGATCCATTCGTCCCGCGGCGCGAGTCCGTTCGACCGGAGGCCGAACTCGCTCACGCCCTCGGCGCACTGGACCGGCTCGCCGATGATTTTCTTCTTGTCGAGGATCGTCGTCCGGTATCCGGCCGAGGCGAGCTCTCGGGCCGCCATGCCTCCGGCAGGACCGGCTCCGACGACGACCGCATCCAACACGTCCGCTCGGGAGGCGGCCGCGGCTATTTCGGCCTTATGCCGTGGCCTCGGCCGGGAATCGCCCGGCGAGGTCCTCGCCGTGGGCCGTCGTGCGATAGACGTAAGGCGGGACCCCGCGGCGGAGGGCGGGCCCCCGCTGCTTCGTGACGAGCCGGACCGCGGTCAGCACGCGGAGGCAGTTGACGACCGTGTACTCCGAGAAGCCCATCTCCTCCACGATCTCGTTCACGCTCGCATCGGGATGGTCTTGCAGGAAGTGCAGGATCTCGACCTTCTGCGGGTCCAAGACCTCGGACGTCTGTCGCTTCTCCGGCCGCGGCTCGAGCTCCAGCCGTTCGTAGAGACGCTTGCCTTGTTCCGAAGGCGTCACGACGACCTGGAGCAACGCTTCCTTCTCGATCTCGAGCAGATGCTTCGCGACCGCCGCGGGGGCGATCCCCATCTGGGCCGCCAGCTCCGAGATCTTGGAGTCGCGGTTGCGGTACACTTTGTTCTCGACGACGATCGAAAGGACCTCGCGCTGGCGCTCCGTGAGGAGGCGAGACCAGTCGGTAGAGTGCATCCGCGGGGCCCAACGCCCGGACCCGTCTTAAGCGTTTTGTGGAGGCCCGCCAGAAGGGTCTTTGTCTGACAAAATCACGGTACGAATCCGAGGTCCAACGCCGCCGTCAGACACCGCCATCGAACCCGCTCCAAGCCTATAACCGGAGGTTCGACATCCCGAATTTCCGGTGGATCGGTGCCCGGCGAGCTGATCGACGGGAAGAAGATCGCGGACGAGGTCCGCGCGGAATTGACGTCCCGCATCGCCTCGCTCGCCGCTCGGGGGGTGGTGCCGGGACTCGCCGCGATCATCGTGGGAGAGGATCCCGGCTCGAAGTTATATGTGAAGATGAAAGGCAAGGCCTCCGAGGAGATGGGGCTGGCCCACTGGACGGTCGAACTCCCGGAGACGGTCTCCGAGGCGCGCCTGCTCGGCGAAGTTGCGCGGCTGAATTCGGATCCGAAGGTCCACGGCATCCTCGTGCAGCAGCCGCTCCCTCCGCAGATTCGCGTGGATCGCGCCGTCGCCGCGGTGGATCCGCGGAAGGATGTAGACTGCTTCCATCCGACGAACGTGGGCCTCGTCCTGATCGGTCGACCGCGCTTCGCGCCGGCGACGCCCGCGGGCGTCGTGGAACTGCTCCTCCGCTCGGGCCACGATCCGGGCGGAAAGGACGTCGTCATCGCGGGGCGCAGCAACATCGTCGGGAAGCCCCTCGCGGCGCTCCTCATGCAGAAGGCGAAAGGGGCCAATGCGACGGTCACGGTCGTGCACGGCGGGACGCGGGACCTCCCGGCCCACACGCGACGCGCCGAGATCCTCGTGGCCGCGATGGGCTCGCCGCGGTTCATCAAGGCGGACATGGTCCGCGACGGGGTGGTCGTGATCGACGTCGGCATCAATCGGATCAACGATGCGACGGCGAAGGGCGGCTACCGGACCGTCGGCGACGTCGACTTCGACGCGGTGCGTCCGAAGGCGAAGGCGATCAGCCCTGTGCCGGGAGGCGTCGGTCCGATGACGATCGCCATGCTCCTGACGAACACGGTCCGCGCGGCGGAGCTTCTCGGAGAAGCGTGAGCCGAAAGCTCTTATCGACACGGTCGATTCCTCACGCGCCATGAGGGTCCTCGTGGTCGGGGGAGGCGGTCGCGAGCATGCGATCGTGGAAGCCCTCCGGAGAAACCACGCCGACGTGTTCGCCGCGATGGCGAATCAGAATCCCGGGATCCGACGGGCGTCGAAGGACGTCCTCCTGGTCAACGTGACCGCGGTCGATGAGATCGTGCGGTGGGCCGTCGAGCGCCAGGTCGAACTCGCGATCATCGGACCCGAAGGCCCGCTCGAGCGAGGCATCACCGACGCCCTCGAAGCGGCGGGCATCCCGACGGTCGGACCGTCGAGGGAGGCGGCCCAACTCGAGACGAACAAGGAATTCACGCGGGACCTGATGCGCGACCACGGGATTCCCGGCGCCCCGCGGTCCTGGGCGTTCGGCGACCTCGATGCGTTCTCGGACTTCGTGAAAGCCTCCGACTTCGAGTTCGTGATCAAGCCTCTCGGGCTGACCGGCGGCAAAGGCGTCCGCGTGTGGGGGGACCATTTCGCCACGAAGGAGGAGGGCCTCGCCTACGGCCGCGAGATCCTCGAGAAGAAGATCGGCGGCGTCGCCCGGTTCCTCGTGGAAGAGAAGCTGGTGGGGGAGGAGTTTTCCCTGCAAGCCTTCTGCGACGGCCGCTCGCTGGTCCCCGCACCCATCGCTCAGGACCACAAGCGGGCGTACGAGGGGGACCGGGGTCCCAACACGGGCGGCATGGGGTCCTTCAGCGACGCGAATCACCGACTCCCGTTCCTCACGGAGGACGACTTCGCGGGCGCCCTGCAGACGATGCGACAGACCGTCGTCGCGATGGACTCTCGCGGGACGCCGTTCAAGGGAATCCTGTACGGCGGCTTCATGGCGACGAAGGACGGTCCCAAGCTCCTCGAGTTCAACGTGCGTTTCGCGGATCCGGAAGCGATGAACGTCCTGCCGATCTTCGAAGACGACTTCCTGGAGACGTGCCAAGGGATCGTGGAGGGCCGTCTCCCCTCCTCCCTCCGGTTCGCCCCTCGGGCCACCGTATGCAAGTACGTCGTCCCGATGGGCTATGGGACTCGCCCGCGGGCAGGCGAGCAGCTCAAAGTGGACGAGGATAGCATCCGGACGACCGGGGCGAAACTCTTCTATGCGAGCGTCGACGAGAAGGCGGGGCACCTGTACACGACAACGTCTCGCTCCCTCGCGATCGTCGGGATCGCCGCGACGCTCGGAGAAGCAGAATCGATCTCGGAGGAGGCGCTCGCCTTCGTCGCGGGGAGCTTCTACGCGCGTCGGGACATCGGGAAGCCAGAGGTCGTCCGTCAAAAGGCCGAGCGGATGCGGAAGATTCGAGAGGGCCGCTGAGGCTCGCGACAAGGCGGGCGTTCGTGGTTAACAAGTTAACCACTTCCTCCACGCCTTTTGGCTCGGCCCGGGGATCTGTATCGCTGTCGTCTCGGGGTCCACTCCCCTCGTCTCATCTGGCCGGCTCAATCGATTTCCGCGGGAGCCATCGGAGAACCTCGGACGTTCAGGATCATGTCACGCGTCCGTTCCTTGGACGGGTAGATGCAGTAGGTCATCTCCGTTCCCCACTTCGCATTGGTCCGTGCAAAGATTTCCGAGAGGCCTTTACAATCCTGTTCCGTGAAGTGCACGACCCCGAGGTTCAGGTCGAATTCGTACTTCGTCGCTTCGCCGCGATGGAACCGGATGGGAATGGCCCCGTAGAGCTTGTACTCGAACTTCGATAGCTCCCCGACGAGCTCGGCGAGGAGGGCAGGGTCTGCGAAGGGCTCCATCGGATCGAAGGGCGGCAAGACACGCACCTCCCCAAGGGCACCCTCAAGGGAGGTCGGCCCACAGCCGCCCGGCTTCGACGGTCACCGGGTAGGCCTTCACGGGCGTCCTCGCGGGAGGGCCGACGACCTGACCCGACCGCACATCGAATCGGGATCCGTGCCAGGGGCACTGCACCGCGAATCCATCGAGCCGGCCCTTGCACAGCGGCCCGCCGAGGTGCGTGCACGTGTTGTCCAGCGCATAGGTCTTGCCGGAGACTTTGAAGACCGCTATGGTCCGCGCTCCCACCGTCACGCAGGTCGGTTTCCCTTCCGGGAACCCCGCTTCGGCCCCGAGGTCGGTTCGCATGGCGGTCGCAAGTTCCGCCGGAGCATAAACCTAACCCCAAACGGCCTTCCCAAATCGAAATTCTCCCCGAGAGGATCCAGGGGCCTTGGCATATATATTCACATGACCATATAATGAATCATTTCGGAGGAAGGCGAACGTTCGGACGGTTAACATGTTAACCATGGTCCTCCGGCCTTGTCGGGCGAGTCCGATTCCACAACCGAGGGCCTCTCGCGTTGGCTTCGCTCCCCCTCCCGTCCATGAGAACGCATTTTTAGTCTCCGCGTCCAATCCCTCCGTGTGGCGGCGGCCCGAACTCGACGGCGGAAGGAACCTCGCAGCCCTGCGGGGACCTCCGATGCGCGGTCCGTGATCGAACGCCTCCTGCGGTCGCCGGAACCCTCCATCCGCTGGAAGACTCGCGTCCACGTCCTCGGCGAAGACCGAGACTCGAAGGCGATCCGCGAACTCGAGGAAAAGATCCGCACCTCCCCGCGCGTTCGGGCTCTCCTCTCCCGACGAAACGAACTCGGGCGACCGGGGACGGCCCGCAAGGTGTACTACAAGTGGCAGGGCGTCCACTGGGTCCTCAGCTCCCTCGCGGATCTCGGCTATCCCCGCGGCGACAAGGCCCTCCATCCGATCCGGGACCGGATCTTCGAATGCTGGCTCAAGCGGAACTACTTCCGCGAGTTCGTGGCGCGCACGGAGGCCGAGGCGTATCGCCACGAAGGGGTGCCGGTGATGCGGGGCCGGGCCCGCCGATGCGCCTCGCAGCAGGGGAACGCCCTCCGATTCCTGACGGACCTGGAGCTCGCAGACGGGCGGGCGGATTCCCTCGTCGAGCGGCTCCTCCGTTGGCAGTGGCCCGACGGCGGCTGGAATTGTGACCGGCATCCGGAGGCCGACACGTCCTCGTTCATGGAGACCCTCCTGCCGATGCTCGGCCTGGCGGCCCACGCCCGGGACCATCCCTCCGCGGGTCTCTCCGGAGCAATCGATCGCGCGAGCGAGGTGTTCCTGCGGCGGAGGCTCTTCCGGCGGGTGACCAACGGGGCGATCATCCACGCCGACTTTGTGACGCTCCACTATCCGCGCTATTGGCACTACGACATCCTCGGAGGCCTCACGGCGATGGCCCGCCTC
>VBLT01000062.1 GCA_005878615.1 Methanobacteriota archaeon | reverse complement strand
GGTCGCCAAGACGTGGTCCGGGTTGAAATCGCGGTAGGTGACGTCGTCCACGATCCACAGGTCGTGGTCCCGCGCGACCTCCGTCAGGCCGCGCACCTGGTCCCGCGAGTACCCGGACCCGAGCGGATTGTTCGGATCGATCAGGAGGAGCATCCGAGTCTGCGGGGTGATCGCCTCGTTCGCTTGCTCCGGCGTCAGCAGGTACGGCTTCCGATAGATGTCGACCTCGACCGCCCGGGCCCCCGCCATCGCCACCTGGTCGTGGATCGGGAGGAAGGAGGGGTCCGTCGAGAGGACTTGGTTCCCCGGTCCCAGCATCGCCCTCGTCGCGATGTACTCGCCCTCGATCCCTCCGTTCGTCAGGAGGAGGTCGTGGCCCTCCAGGCGGAGGTCCTGCCGGATCGCGTCGGCGAGGCCCGCGACGCCGTCCTTCCTCGGATAGAGGTTGAACTCCTGTTCGTCGGCGCTCTGCCGGATCGCCTCGAGGATCGCGGGATGGACCGGGAGGGTGTTCGTGTTCTGCGACATCCATGCGACTTCGCGGCGGTGGGCATGGGCGAACTCGAAGTTGTCTCGGGACGTCACAGCGGTCGGCCTCGGGCGTCGCGAGCGACGCGATGGGTACTCATAGGGCTTTGGGTGGGTTCGGCTGGGGCTGCCGTTCGCTGGGATCGGGACGATGGGGGAGGTCAAGTCCACCAGTTTGCTGCGGCGACCAAGGTCATGTTGGTCATGTAGAGGTAAAGGGTGAATTGTTCCCCCGAAGGCAGAGGCTTGCCGTCTCCGGTGACGCGGAACGTGTCCCCAACGTTCACAAGGCCCTGACCGTCCTCGTCCATCCAGGTGACGCGGAACGTTGTGTTCGACGCAACCGTGGTCGTGTAGCTTCCGCTGGATGCAAACATCCCGACGGCACTCGACGCCTTGAATCCGATGCTGAAACGGTATTGAGGGGCGTCGGAGTGCTCCGTGGGGCGAGCGCCTCCGTGGTACAGGGCTCCGGGAGCGGAGGCCTGGTCAGGAGGAAGTTTGCGAGGACGCCGCCCACGATAACGGCTCCCGATCCGATGACCAGGACGCACAGGAGGATGACGCGAGAGGTCTTCGTCCGGCCAGCTCTCGCCAAAGACATATCGGACCCTCAGGTTCGATGAGTTTCCTGCTCATAGAACTTTGGCGATCGTTACGAAACGATTGGCTCCTGGCGTGAGGTGCCCAGGGAGGGCGATTCGGCGATGCCGTGCGAAGGGATTTGGCCGCGTTGAGCCTTCGTGTTCGCATGTCGCTCAACGGAAGGAAGATTGTCGTGCTCGCGGAAGACGGATACGAAGACCTCGAACTCTGGGTGCCGTACTATCGCTTGATCGAGGAGGGTGCCGAGGTCGTCCTCGCGGGCCATGAGAAACGGATCTACAGCTCGAAGCATTCGTACCCGTGCGAGGTCGACATGGCCGCCGCGGACCTCAAGGCCAAGGACTTCGATGCGGTCGTGATTCCGGGAGGCGTCGCGGGCCCGGACAAGATGCGCCGCCACAAAGAGATCCTCTCCTTCGTTCGGGCGATGGACGAGGGACGCAAGGTCGTCGCCGCGATCTGCCACGCGGCCTGGGTGCCGATCAGCGCGGGCATCGTGAAGGGCCGCCGGATGACTTCCTTCGCGAGCGTGCGGACGATCTTCCCGCGTTCTGTCGCGCGATCGTGTCCTCGTTGACGAAGTAGGCTTCGCCGACGGAGCCAAAGAAAGGCTTTAAGGACGGTCGAAGGTTAGGCGCGGTCGCTGGGCTCGTGGTCTAGTGGTTATGACATCGCCTTGACATGGCGAAGGTCACCGGTTCGAATCCGGTCGAGCCCACTCCTACTCAGATTCAATGGAATCGGAGCAGGTCATTGCGCGGTTCGGGGATGCGAACGAATCGACACACCCCCAAGGCACCGCTCGGACACAGATGATGTCAGCGTCGCCTTTTCACCTCGGCTCCGCCATCGCCTGGAACGAGCACCTCGGTCGAGTGCCATGCGAGCTCCATCGGACCGCGTCCGCTCGGTCCGCCGCGGCGAATCACGCGGGCCACAACAAACACGGCGCCGCCGAACTCCGCCTCGTCGAGGACCTTCACTCGATTGGGCATGAACTGGAAGAACGCATAGGAGCGCAACCTCGCCGCCTGGACTCGTTCGGCGGCGCTCCGTCCCCGAAGCCATCGGGCGAATGAGGGGAACCGCGCAGCGTACGTTCGCTCGGCGCGCGCCGCCTGGACGCCCCGGGTCTTGCAGCCGGTCCCGAAGAGTTGGATTCCCCGGCCCGGATCGTCCCAACTCTGCCGGGAATCGAAGATCGTCATCGCCATCGAGGGACGGGCCGACAAGTTTCGGGAATGCAGGGAGTCCGGATCGGAAAGGAAGTAGAGTTCGAGGGAGGGCGAATACGCGAAGAAGGCGGTGTTGATGTGAGCCCGATTGCCGGAAGCGACCGTTGCGATGGAACACAGTCGATTTGCCTTGAGGATCCGAGACATGCTCGTCCGAATTCGCCTTTCGGAGACAGGTTCTCGGTCGATCCGGAGCGTCACCGTTCACCTCTCTATACGATACGCGTTCATCTGACACCTGTGCGGCGCAAGCACTGCCCTGTCCGCGTCCCGGTCGGCTTACCGTCCTCCACCGCCGCCGTGCCATTCACGAAGACCCAATCGATTCCCTCCGGGTAGTCGTGCGGATAATTTTCGAACGGATACGCATGGGGCCATCGGTTCGTGGCGCGATCCTTCACCCGCGGCAGGTCGAAGACGACGAGGTCGGCGGCGCATCCCTCTCGGATGAGCCCGCGGTCCTTGAGGCCCAACCGCTTGGCGGGCATGCCCGTCATCTTGTAGATCGCGTTCGGTAAGGTGAGGACCGGCTCCTCGACGACGAACCGCTGCAGGACTCCCGGGAACTCGCCGAACGTGCAGGGCTGGTAGGGCGCGGTCGCCGAGGTCCGTTCTTCCTTCGGGGCCACCCATCCGTCTGAACAGATCATCACCAACGGATGGCGCAAGGTGGACTTGATCTCCTCGGGGTCCATATAATCGAAGAGGCCGACGGCTCGGTCTTGCTCTTCGACGATCACGTCGAAGTAGGCGGTCCAAGGATCGACGCCGCGACGCGCCGCCAGTTCCGCGATGGTGAGCCCTTCCTTTGTGCGATCGTGAGGACACCGCAGGAGCCAGATTCGATCGAAGCGATCGTGGACCAACAACCCGACGTACCCCGGGCCGGGTGTGCGGTCCGCGCGGACTTCTTCTCGGATTTGCTTTCGCTTCATGGGATCCTGGAGGAGGTCCACGAGTTCCTCGGTCCGCAGCTTCTGCGTCCATTGCGGGAGCGCGTGGCTCAACGGGGGTCCGAAGTCCGTGTGCACGTCGTTGTCGACCAAGACGTCCAGCCCGCGATCGTGCGCGGAGTCCCACAGCGCTTGGATCTCCGGAGCCTTGCCGAGGCCTCCGTATTTCGGGTTGTTGTGGCTGATCTGGACGGCGCATCCGGCGTGCTCCCCGATCTCGATGCATTCCTTCACCGCATCGACGATGGTCTCCCGCTCCCCGCGGATGTGGGACGCGTAGAATCCGCCGCGGCGAGCGACGACCTTCGCGAGTTCGACGATTTCCTCGGTGGCGGCGAAACAGCCGGGCGGATAGACGAGGCCGGTGCTCATGCCGAACGCACCGGCAGCCATGGCCTCCTCGACGTGTGCCTTCATCGACCGCAACTCCTCGCGGTTTGGCGCCCGCTCGTCGAATCCCATGACCGCGGTCCGGATGGCCCCGTGGCCGACGAGGCCCGCGATGTTGACTCCGACCCCGTTGGCCCCCATGAAATCGAGATATTCTCCGTACGTCGTCCAATCCCACTCGCGCGCCTGCGCATAATATTCGAATCGTCGCGTGGCGAGTTCGCGGTACCCCTCGCTGATCGGCGCGGGCGAATCCCCGCAATTCCCGATCACATGGGTCGTCACCCCTTGGCGGACCGCGCACTCGGCCGTCGGCTCGACGAGGATGCCGATGTCGCTGTGCGTGTGGATGTCGATGAAGCCCGGCGCCACGAAGAGGCCCTTCGCATCGATGGTCCGGTGAGCGGGAGCTCTCGCCAACTTGCCGACTCGGGCGATTCGCCGTCGTTGAATCCCAATGTCCGCGGCCCGCGCGGGCGAACCGGTGCCGTCGAGGACGTTCCCTCCCCGGATGAGGATGTCGAAGGCCATCGCGGCGGAAACGTTCGCCTCCCTATAATCCGCTTCCCGCCACGGGGTCGGGCCGCCTGCGAAAAATCAACCTTGTTTAAGGTTAACACTAACATCCGCAGCAAACGTATTTGGACGGCCACTTCGTCCCGCCCGACGTGATCGAGGTGGAGGGGCTCGTCAAGGTCTACGGCCGCAAGGGAGGGACCCGCGCCCTGAACGGCGTGTCGTTCTCCGTGCCGAAGGGCGACATCTTTGGCTTCCTCGGTCCGAATGGCGCCGGGAAGACGACGACGATCCGGATCCTCTCGACGGTTCTCGCCCCGACGGGAGGGACCGTGCGGATCGCCGGACACGATGTCCACGAAGACCCGATGGCGGTCAAGGAGCGGATCGGCGTGATGCCCGACGAGGTCTCCTTCTATCCGACCCTCACGGGACTCGCCCATCTTCAGTACTACGCGTCGTTCCACGGGATCCCGCGGGCCGCCGCGAAACGTCGGGCCATCGACCTCCTCGGCCAAGTGGGGATCGGCGATGTCGCCCGCAAGAAGGTGAAGACCTACAGTCACGGGATGAAAAAGCGCCTCGCCCTCGCCCAATCCCTGCTCCACGATCCCGAGTTGCTCATCATGGACGAGCCGGCGAGCGGCCTCGATCCGCAGGGGATGCGCTACTTCCGCGACCTCATCCGATTCCTCAACGGGAAAGGCAAGACCGTCTTCCTTTCCTCGCACCTCCTCTCCGAGGTCGAGCAGCTTTGCGAGCATGTCGGCATCATCGACCGCGGTCGGATCGTCGCGGCCGATTCGATCGCGAACCTCTCCTCGAAGATGTCTGCGGGAGCGCCGATCATCCTCCGTGTGACCGCCGAGGGGATCACGGATGAAGCGATCGCGTCGGTCACCTCCATCTCGGGCGTCACCGGTGCGACCCGGACCGCGAATGGCCTGGACGTCACGGTTCAATCGGGGACCGACGTGGGCCCGGACGTGAGCAAGGCGCTCGTCTTGGCCGGCGCGCGGCTCAAGGAACTGAAGACGTCGGAACGCTCCTTGGAAGACCTGTTCTTCGCCCTCACGAAAGGGGGACGCGTATGAAGGCCCCGGCGTTTCTCCGGGGACTGGTCCCCGTCGGCTGGCACGAGTTCTACGTCAACCTGCGGAGCGTCCGCATGCTGATCATGATCATCGTCCTCGCCCTGATCATGGTCGGGGGCGCCTACGGGATCGGCCGCGGGTCGAGCGCAGGCGGTCCCTCGATCGCACCTCTCGTGGCATGGGTGCATCCGGCCATCGGGACGTCCGGAGAGCACATCGCCGTCGCGTGGGTCTCCGATCCCTTCGGTGTACCCTTGCCAGGCGCCACCGTCTCTTTTACGGATCTCTCGGTCCAACCGCCGGCGCCGCTCGGCACCACGTCCGCGGACGCGGACGGATTTGCACGCCTCGCCGTGGGGAACCGAAGCTCCATCGGCATCACGGTCCGCACCGGGAATGCCGAGTCTGGTTCCGGCGTGTTCTTCGACAGGCCGGTGGAGAACTTCACCGTGGAGACTCGGCAGGAGGCATTGGACACGGACTCCGTGCCCAACGACCTCGGCGTCCACGTCCTCGGTCGCGCCGGCGTGCCGGTCGCCGCCCGTCTGTGGCTCAATGACACGTACGTCAAGGACGTCGATTCACGGGGGTATGGACGGCTCGAACTCCCCCTCGGACCCTCCAACGTCACGATCGAGGTGGCGGGCGAGAACCAGACGCGCGCGGTCTTCACCTCCAAGCCGCTTCCTTCTCCGTTCTTCACCATCGGGCCTGACTTCGTCCTCTTGATCATGGCCGCCGGATTCGCGACGTTCGTCATCCCGATCTTCGCCGTCGTCGTGACCTTCGACGCGATCAGCAAGGAACGGGTCCAAGGGACCTTGGACCTCCTCCTCTCCCGTCCCGCGAGCCGCGTCGGGACCTTGCTGGGGAAGTTCCTCGGGACCTTCGCGGCCGTCGCGCTCCCCGTCACCCTCGTCAACCTCGCGGGCATCGCGGTCCTCACCGCGGTCTCGGGAAAAGGGCCGACCGGGAGCTTCGCCCTCGCGTTCCTCGGCCTGAGCCTCCTCCTGATCGCGTTCTACATCCCGCTGCAACTGATCTTCTCCACCCTGGCCAAGACGAGCGGCACGGCGATCCTCTTCGGCTTCCTCGTGTGGCTCGCGTTCAACATCCTCTATCCGGTCATCACCTTCGTCCTCTCGTCCGTCCTCTTCCCGAACAGCTTCCAGGCCCAGTTCCAGTTCTCGCAAGTCGTCGGCCTCGGCAATCCGAGCTCGATCTACACGCAACTCGTCACCTTCGCCGCGCCCGAGGCGATCCGGTTCTCGTTCGGTGGCGGGTCCACGCTCAGCCTGACCGCGGTCGCGTCGGCCGCCCTCGTCTGGTTCGTCGGGATGCTCGCCCTCGCCATGTGGACGTTCCAACGCAAGGCGGCGGAATGAGGACATCGGTTCCGCAGATTCTCGCGCGAAACCGTTTATAGTATGCGGGCGTTCGAGCGGCCACTTCTACGATATCATGCTTACCTGGGAGGAAGAACTCCAAGCCTATCGCCGGAGGACGAAGAAGTCCGCGCGGGCCTGGGAGGCCGCGAAACGTCGCATTCCTTCCGGTGTGAATAGTAACTATCGGCTCGTCGACCCGTATCCTTTGTACGTCCGGAACGCGCGCGGCTCCCGGATGTGGGACGCGGACGGGAACGAGTACGTCGATTTCAACATGGCCTTCGGCGCGCTCGTCGCCGGCCACAGCCATCCGATCCTCACGAAGGCGATGCGGGAGCGCGTGTCGAACGGCACGATCTTCGGGTACGAGTCCGTCGACGCCGGGCCGCTCGCGGACCACATGTGCCAACGGTACCGCGTCGACCGCCTCAAGTTCTCGATGACCGGGCTCGACGCGACCTTGTTCGCCGTCCGCCTCGCGCGGGCCGTGACCGGGCGCCGGCGGATCCTGAAGTTCGAAGGATGCTACCATGGATCCCACGACGCGCTGATGGTCTCCATCAAACCGCGGAAGGAGGTCTCGGGAGACCCGAAGCACCCGAACCCGGTGCCGTCGTCGAAGGGCCTTCTGAAGGAACTCGTCGAGGCCTCGGTCATCGCTCCCTTCAACGACGCCGACGCGACGGAGTCCCTCGCCCTCGCCCACCGCGACGACATCGCGGCGATCATCCTGGAGCCGGTCCCGATGAACATGGGCTACGTGATTCCGGAGCCCGGCTTCCTCGAGGGCCTGCGGGCGATCGCGGACGAGGTCGGTGCCCTGCTGATCTTCGACGAGGTCAAGACCTGCGGCAAGTGGTACGGCGGCGCGGAGGAGGCGTTCGGAGTCGCGCCCGACGTGAAGGTGTTCGGCAAGGCGATCGGAGGCGGCTTCCCGCTCGCGGCGGCAGATCGCCCACGCTGGGACCTTCAATGCGAACCCGCTCAGCATCTCCGCAGGGCTCGTGACCCTCACGAAGATCCTGACGCGTCCCCGCGTGAAGCAGGCGCAACGCGTCGGAGACGAATTGGCGAAGGGCTATGTCGACATCATCGAGGACCATCGCCTCCCCATGCGGGTCCAGGCCGGCGGCATCAGCGGGACCGTCCACTTCGCCCGCGGGGCGGTCCGGGACTGGCGGTCCTTCCAGGATGTGGACGTCGGGCACTGGTGGGGCTACTACACGGCGATGCTGAACCGGGGCGTGATTCCGATGGCGACCGGTCCCGACGAACAATGGACGACCTCGGTCGCGCACACGAAGGCCGACGTCGCCCGACATCTCGATGCATTCGAGGATGTCGCGGAGGCCCTCAAGAAAGGCAAGGCGGAGATGTCCCTCGTGGAGGCCGTCTGAGGGAGGGACCGTGCCGCGGCGGAAGTATGGCCGGATGATCAAGCCGCTCCCGGTGATGAAACCCGAGAAGTGTCGTTTCTGCAAGGCCGGGAGGCCGTGCCCGGTCCACAAGAAGGACGGTTCACCGTCGACGCGCTGAGCCTGTGGTCCCATATCGAGGTCAAGGAACTCGTTTCTCCGCGAGGACGAGACACGCGGCCCAATTGAGCCGATCGTATCGGATGAGGCGCAGCCCCGCCCCCTCGAGGATTCGTCGATACTCGTCGGGCCCGTAGACGCGGACGAACGGCGCCAGGAGACGCGTCGCGGGGGAGAGGAGGATGACGCGACCTCCTGGTCGAAGGAGGCCCGCCGCGATCCGAGCGCCGTCATTTGCATCCGGCAGGTAGTAGAAGGAACCCGCGAAGATGATCGTATCGAACGATCCGATCTTGAAGGGAGGACGCGTGAAGTCGGCCCGGAGCAGATCGCCGCGGTATCGGGCTCGCGACAGCATTTCCTGAGAGAGATCGATGCCGACCGCGGTCGGAAGCCCTCCCGTGGTGAAGCCGGTGCCGACGCCGACGTCCAAGACTCGCGTCCCGCGGATCTCCGATCGAACGCGGTTCAACCACTCGCGTTTGTAGATCCGCGCGTTGATCCGGTCGTACCACGGGGCGATCCGGTCGAAGAACCGCCGGGTCTTCGCGGGCCCCTGGACGATGGGCACGATCTCCGGACCGCGCCCTCCCACTTGAAATCGCGGGCCGAGCCGGCGAAGAGTATTTCGAGGGGCGATCGATGGCGAGAGGAACGCATGGCGAAGGTGGAGGCCAAGCGCGCGGCGGCACGGACTCGGACGAAGTCCTCGAAGGCGTATTCGGATCGTGCGCGGCGGTCCCTTCCGGGCGGAGTCACGGCGAATGTGAAATACTTCGACCCGTACCCGATCGCGATGCGACGGGCCCGAGGGTGCCGCCTCTGGGATCTAGACGGCAACGAGTACCTCGACTACTGCCTGTCCTTCGGACCGTTGATCCTGGGACATGGACATCCGCGGATCGTGAAGGCGCTGCGCGACGTCCTGGATTCCACCGGCACGACGATGCTCGGGACGCCGCACGAACTGGAGGCGGCCTACGCCGAGCGGCTGCTCCGCATCTTCCATCCGGACGGAAGGATGCGCTTCACCGTCTCCGGGACCGAGGCGACCCTCCACGCGGTGCGCATCGCCCGCGCCTATCGACGCCGACCGATGATCGGAAAATTCGAAGGGCACTACCACGGAGGGGTCGACGAGTTCCTCGTCAGTCACGCGCCCTCGGGGGAGGAGGCGAAGCGAGGCCTCGCAGCCACCTCCGGCTCCCGGGGAACGCCCGACCATGTCTTGGAGAACACCCTCGTCCTTCCGTTCAACGACCTCGCGGCCACCGAGGCTCGCATCCGCGAGCATGCGGATCGCCTCGCTTGCGTCATCCTGGAGCCGATCGAGCGCTCGTTCATCGCCCCCGATCGGGACTTCCTCAAGGGACTCCGAGAGGTGACCGCGCGGTTCGACATCCCTCTGATTTTCGACGAGGTCATGAGCGGCTTTCGCGTGACGTACGGAGGCGCCCAGCATGCATATGGAGTCGTCCCGGATCTCGTGTGCCTCGGCAAGGTGATCGGAGGGGGCCTGCCGTGCGGCGCCTTCTTGGGCCGGTCGGAGATCCTCGAGCTCGCGGACCCGGCGAGGGACGAGTTCTTCCACAGCAGCACGTTCGCGGGATACCCTCCGGCGATGGCCGCGGGGATGGCCACCTTGGACGAGCTCGAGAAGCCGGGCACCTTCGAAGGCCTCCTCGAGACGAGTCGCACAGTTTCGAGCGGCATTCAGCGAGTGTTGTCCGATCATTCGGCGGCCGTCCAAGTGCTGCAGGTGGGATCCGTCTTCTCGATCCTGTTCATCGACCGAAAGGTACGGACGTACCGCGACACGCTCGCCGCGGACGGAGGGAAGAGAGCGGCCCTCGACGCGGCGGTCCTGGATCGAGGTATCTTCGTGAAACCCGGGAAGCCTTTCTACCTGTCCACTGTCCATGACGAAGGGGCGGTCCGCCAGACGTTGGACGCCTTCGACGAAGCGATCTCAGACGTGGCCGGCTGATCCGGAAGACAGGCCCATGATCCTGCGGGCCTCTTGCGGCGTCGCCACTTCCCGCTGTAGATCGTCCGCGAGATGGCGGGCCCGGGCCACCAGCTCTTCGTTGCGCGCGAGGACGCCCTTCTTGAGGAACAGATTGTCCTCGAGGCCGACGCGCACGTGGCCCCCCGTGAGGATCGCGAGGGTCGTCATGGGAAGCTGCATGCGCGCCATGCCCGCGACGACGTAGGTCGCGGTTGGAGGCAGCTGGTTCCGCATGTGGAGCAGATTCTCCAGCGTCGCGGGGATCCCACCGTCGACGCCCATCACGAGCTGGAAGTGCGCGGGTTCCTTCACGAGCCCGCCCTCGATGAGCTTCTTCCCTTGCTGGATGAATCCGACGTCGAAGGCCTCGATCTCCGGTTTGATGTTCAGATCCCGCATCGTCTTCGCGAGGAACTGGACCGTCTCGACGGAATTGACGTAGACGACGGAGGGCGTGCGGCCGGCGAAGTTCAACGTGCCCGTCGTCAGGCTGCCCATCTCCGGGGCCGTCTTCAGCGGCGCGGCCCGATCCGGATCCGTCGCTCCCGCGATGCCGCTCGTGGAGGTCATGACGATGAGCTTCGTCCGCTTTCGAATCTTGTCCACGGTCTCTTTGAAGATCTCAATTCGCGACGTCGGTCGCTCGTTCTCGTCGCGACAGTGCACGTGGATGACGGCCGCCCCGGCCTGCTCGCAGAGGTAGGCCGTCTCGGCGATCTCGTCGGGAGTCACGGGCACGTGCGGCGTGTCCTTCTTCCGCGGGACCGATCCGGTCGGAGCGACCGTGATGATGAGTTTCTCCATGGGCCGGCGACGGAAACCAGCCTCGGTAGGTAAGCATTGTGGCCTCAGAGCTCGCCACCGATGACGCGGGAGGATTCCACGTCAACAGCTGGCACAAGAGCTTGACGTCCGCGGTGACGCCCTTTAGAGCCGTGCAATCATCAGCGCGGGCTCATGGCGCCCGAACTCGTGCGGATCCCCTGGCCCGGTCGCGCGCGTCGGCACGAGGCATGCTCCACCGGAAGCCGCCGCCCGCGTCCGCCGATTCTACCTATACCGAGGCTCCCCTTCACACTTGTAAAGTCTCCGAAACGTGGTACGTGCTTTCCTTCCTGGGGGGTGGAGATGATTGAATACTCATCGGGCATCGGGTACCCTTACTCTCAACTTAACGGAGGTGAGCCAACAAAGTTTAGCGAGCTCCTCAGAATCTCCGCGAGGAAGATCAGATTTGAGCAAGGAGACGCTATACCCTGGTGGTGACTATGAGGTTCCTTATACTAAGTGTACCGCGGAGAATTCATCAAGATGGTGTTCTTCGGAATACCTTCCGACGCTTCCGAGCCGGCATCATTTCGCTGATAGTTCAATGTAAGTATGACAGAGGTTACGAAGGAGACCTGAACGACTTGAGGGAACGAAATGAAAGCCGGAAAGGGAAAGCCATGAGGAACGTGATAGCCGTAGCCTTGTGTCTCGTCGCAATAGGAATCCTTGCCGTGCCCGCCAGGGAGGTGAGCATAGGGCCGGTCCATACCGAGATCGCGTACTTTGACGTGTATACAGGCTTGGCGCATGGATATGCGAAGCCGCCAATTACCTGTTCTATTACGGTTGGCAATTCGTGGTCGCCGAAGATACCGGGAGGACCAAACGACTACTTCCAATTCATCGACCTGGCGTCCGCCCAGCAACTACGGTTTTGGGGAGACTACGACCTACGCGTATCAGGTACCCATAACTCCGCGAAGCTGGTTACGCAATCGTACCATAATGGGGTTCGGTGGGATGTCGCTGGCGTTCTCACGAACGGCCTGCGGGGAGGAGGGGACCTCACCGGGAATTTGTATGGTGCATACAATACGGAGAGCCCGCACCTGACGCAAACGTACACCGCCAATGAAACCGTGTCTGCCTATCGGAGCGATTCGTCTGTACTGTGCACCGCAACCTACAACTTCTACGTGTATCAATCGTGATACACGTGGTTTCTTTTTTTATGATGCTTTCCTGAGGAAGTGAAGAACCCCTGCTTGGTCTATGTAAATGCTACGGAATGCGCCCATAACCCCACCAACGTGGCGAGGGACTCTCAGGTCCTTCGCCATGCTATCCTGTCGGGATGCGGTTAGATTCTATCAAAACATTCCCCGCGCACGTGCCGGATCGGATCTCGGCCTCGGATTTCTCTTCGTCACGGATGCGATGGCAGTTCAGAATAATTGAGAGTCCAACACCTGTCTATTGGGCATATTCGGACTGGCTTTGCTCGCGCATGAACTGCGGCAGGTAGTAGTTGCCTCCCGCAGACTTCCCTGACGTCCCGGACATCTTCCATCCGCCGAATGGTTGTACGCCGACGACGGCCCCGGTCGTCGCACCGGCGGCTCGGTTAGCATACAGGACGCCGGCCTCGACCTCGGAGAAGAAGCGGCGCACCTCCGCGGGATCGCGGGAAAAGATTCCCGCGGTGAGGCCGTAGTCGACGTCGTTTGCGACCTCGATCGCATCGTCGAGTCCGTCCACCTCGATGACGGAGAGGATCGGGACGAACAACTCCTCTTTGTTGATTCGATGGTTTCGCGGGAGCCCCGCCACGATCGTCGGATCGACGAAGTGTCCGACCTTGGGATCCGCTTTCCCGCCGAACAGGATTTTCCCCTTGGACCGTCGGATGTCCGAGATCGCCTTCTCGTAGGTGGACACCGCGGCGTCGTTGATCAGCGGGCCCAGGTAAACATCCCGGTGGGTCGGGTCGCCAACCTTGATCTTCGAGGTCTCGGCGACGAGTCGTTCGAGGAAGGTCTCGCTCGCGGACCGGTCGACGAGGACCCGCGAGCATGCGGAGCACTTCTGCCCGCCGTATCCGAACGCCGCGCGCATGACTCCGAGCGCCGCCCTCTCCAGGTCCGCGCTCCCGGTGACGATCGTCGGGTTCTTGCCGCCCATCTCCGTGATGATTGGCTTCGGGCGGTTCTGCGTGAAC
>VBLT01000061.1 GCA_005878615.1 Methanobacteriota archaeon | reverse complement strand
ATCCGATTTTGTGGTGGCTCACCGCAGGTCTCGTCCTCATCCGCCAGCTCGGGCCCGCGGTCCTCGTCGGATTCTTCGCAGGCCTCCTGCTCTGGATCAGCACGTTCCCTCTCGCCTTGCGGGAGGCGCAGCGCCGCGTCGCGCAGGCCTACCGGGCGGTCCTCCTGTTCTCGATCGCGTGCCTCCTCGCCTTCGCCGCCTGGCTCGTCTGGTCCGCGGCGGCCGCCCTCCTTTGATGGACGGCGACCGACCGCGGTGGTTTCGTCTCAGCGGTGTTGCTCGAGGTCTCCCATCATCTGCTCGAACTGCTCGCGGGTGATCTCTCCGCGGGCATATCGGCTCCGCAAGATCGCGTGGGCATCGTCCCCGTACCGCCAGTACTGCCGGCCGTAGCCGCCCCAACCCCCGCCCCAGCCGCCCCACCAGCGCATCCCCCAGAAGAAGAGGAAGAACAGGAGGAAGAAGACCCAGCCGAACCCGAAGAAGGGAAAGAAGACGAACCCGGTCCCGGGGCCGCGGATCGCGAAGGCGACCAGGGACGCGGCGATCACGAGGCCGATGACGACGAGGAATCCGACGAAGGGCCACAGGAAGACCCGCCGGGGATAGCCCGAGCGAAGGCTCATGCCCGGCCCCCTCCCTCCACGACGGCCTGGAGCCGTCGCGCGATCTTCTCGATCGCCTCGCGATGCGGTTGCAACTTCGACGCGTCCGAGGACTTCACGTCCTCGAAGTACGACACGTATCCTTCCATCTCACTCACCATTTCCGGGATGCCCTGGGGCCGCCGGCGGCCCATGCCCGGGACCCATTCGAACTCCTCCCGGACCTTCGGGTTCAGCTCGTACCTCCCGTCGGCTTTCTTCTGGATCAGACCCTCTCGTTCGAGATCCGCCAGGAGCGGATAGATGGATCCGGGGGACGGCCGCCACCAGCCTTGCGTCATCTGCTCGATCGCATCGACGATCTCGGCCCCGTTCTTCGGGGAACGCGAGATCAGCGACAGCGTCCACATCCGGAGGCCCCTCCGCCCGTGCATCTTCCACGCGAACGGCCACATGGTATCGACGTTCCGATATCGGAATACCGATATATCAAGGTGCGCGAGGATAGCCCAAGGACGGCGTCGACGCGGTAATCTTTGGCTCTAGCTCGTACGGGAATTGGCTGACAAGCCGGTTTGGCTCTTCCTCCAAGTGCCCATGAAATCGGCAGGCGAGAGAATCCTTGTTTCGGCGACCTTGCCAATTTCGAGGAGGTCGGGGTCTCCTGTCACGAGGTAGTCCGCACCAGCGGCGACAGCCAAATCGAGGAACGGCTGATCACCGGGGTCGCGACATTTAACCGGTTGGGGCACTGGCTTGACCCATGATGCGACCTCCGAGAGCTGAGCGATGTAGGCCCCCCTCGTTTCTCTCGTCAACTCGCTGAACGGCCCTCGGGTCATCAGAATTTCGGAGAACTCACCGAAAGTGGCGCGACTGAACACGATCTGGATGTGCCCATCGAATGCGAGGCCAACAGCTTGGAAAGGCGGGCCCTCGGAGATGAATGCGGACAGGAGGACATTCGTGTCGAGGACGGCCCTGATCAGGTCGACGCCTGCCCGCGGTATTCCGCAATCGCACGGGTAACGTCCTCCTCGGTGATGCCCGCTGCCTTCGCCTCTTTTCGCAAAGCAGCCAGGACGGACGATGGAGATTTGAGAGCTCGGACAGTGTACTTGGGCCAGCGCTCGTACACGTAGGCGACGAGCTGGTTGAGCGGCATCGAATTGAAACGCTCCTTGCAAGTCTTGATCCTCTCGATGGCCATCTTTCCGATTGTTGCTCGAGCGTCTTGGGCGGTGTCGATCCCCCGCGGAGTCAAACTGAAGATGTCGCCAGCGGGGCCGTTGCGTGTCTCGACAAACCCGTCTTCAGCGAGCGATTCGAGATCCGTGTAGACCCCAGGGCTGAAGGGTCCGTACCAATATGGTACGAACTCGTACTCGATTTCCTTGAGGCCGAAGGTCATCTTGAGCAGGAAGAGCTCCTTCATCAGCCGCGTTCGACCTTCAACGGGTTTGTTGTAGCGCTGCCTGCCTTCCCCCTCGAAGAGCAAGGCTAGAATCCAACGCGAGCGACGAGCGGACACCACCACCTCATTTCCTCCCCTGGGACCAGCGACGGACGAATGATGAGAGCCGTCCAGAGTAAATCAATCTGTCGTTGTGAATTTTAATGGAGCCCTCCTCCGCGATTTCCGACCACGTCAATTGTTGGGACATGGCAGAGGATTCTCACCAGCCGAAGCGGAGATGGCCTGCGACCTTGATCCCGTGCCACCCGCCGTCGGATTCGAGGCCGAGGATCCGCGGGACCGTATGATCGAAATCGTCCAAGGTCATCTGGTTCGGCGGCACCGCCGCGTACCAGTCCGACGTGCCCGTGTCGAGGCGATCGATCCGCACCCCTCCCTTGCGGTGCGTGACGCGGACCACGCGGTCCGCGCTCTCGTACAGCTGCCGCCGGATCGATCGACGGCGGTTCAGCTTCGCCAGGCCCGCGTTCGTCACGAGGCCGACGACCTCCCGGTCCCCGATTGTCTGGCGGGCCGCGCGCATGGACCGCTGGAACAGCTGGTGGGCCTCGCGCAGCTCGACGTCCTCGTCCAGGTACATCGTCGGGAGGCAGGCGAGGACGACGAGCCCCGCCCCGGTCTCCTCGATCTTTCTATCGAGCATGTCCAATATTAATGTGGTCATCTGGTGGCATGTGAAGGCCCGGGCCACGTGGACCCGGGGCAGGACGTCCTCCCGCGCCAGCCCGGCCCGCTTCCCGAGGGCGACCATCCCGTGCGGATCGACCGAGTTCCCGCCGTCCAGGAAGACGACCTCATGGCCCTCCATGACCGCGCGGACCGCGAGGAGGGTCGTCAGGTGGAACACGAAGTCGGAGCCGCTGTCGATCAGGGTGACCTTGCCCGCGTCGAAGGGTCCGAGGATCCGGTCCAAGGTCGGGACGGAGGTCGTGAGCGCGGGCCGTGTGATCGCCCGGAGCTCGGGGGCGACCGAGACCGTGGCCGGCTCGACGACGAGGGCGATGGAATCCTCCCCACGATTCGATGACGATGGCGGTATAAAGTCGGAGGCGGAGGGGAGGGGTGGGCGAAAGTATGGGACTCGGCGTCCCGGAGGTACCCTCAAGAAGATCCCGGCGATTCGGACTCGCGGGTGAGGCATGTTCGCCTTCGATTCCTCCGAACGCCGGGCCGTGATCCCGATCGAGGTGTCCCGGAACGGGATTTTTTTCCGGGTGAAGATGAACGGGTCTGGCCCCCTTTGGTTCTCCCTCGACTCCGGCGCGGGGACCAACTACATTGACCGAGGCGCTGCGAGGAAGCTGGGCCTCCCGCCAGGGGAGAAGGCGTACGTCCACGGGGCCGGGGAGGGACAGGTCGAGGTCGAGCGGATCACGGATGTCACCTTCGACATGCCCGGCCTGAGGTCCCGCGGCCATCAGGTCAACGTCGTCGACCTGGAGCCGGTCCAAGAGACCTGGGGCCGCCGGCTCGATGGTTTCTTCGGTCACGATTTCCTGATCCGATACCTCGTCACCCTCGATTACGGAGCGCGTTTGCTCACGGTGGCCGATCCCGCCGTCCACGATTATGAGGGGCCAGGCGTGTCCATCCCCATCGAGTTCAATCGCCGAGTGCCCTTCGTGCGAGCGACCATCGAGGTCGCGGGCAATCCGCCGGAGGACGATCTTTTCCTGGTCGACTCGGGCTCTCAGGACTTCGTGGACCATCCGCTCATCGGGAAATCCTCGGCGGGAGTGAGCGCGGTCGAGACGGGAGTCGGCCTCGGCACTCCCGTCCCCGGGTTCCTCGGCAAAGTCGATCGGTTCCAGCTCGGAGGGTTCGAAATCCGGGATGTCGTCGGCGTGGCGGGGGGAAGCGGTTTGGGGAGTCGCTTGATCGGAGGCGGAGTCTTGAGCATGTTCACCGTCGTCTTCGATTACTCGCGAGCGAAAATGTTCTTGGTCCCCGGACCGAGAACTCCTTCCCATCGCCGCGCCACCCGACCTTAAAATGAGACCCTGACCCGGACCCAGACGGCGGATTGATCCCTTGCGACTAGCGCAGCCGACGGAGGTGGCGGAGGGGAGGGGTGGTCGAAATCGTCTCGGCACGTATCGGCACGGAGTAACTCCTTAGTAGCCGCGAGGTCGATGGGCGACGCGGAGACGCATGCGAGGAGAACGATACCAGAACCTCATCGCCACCTTGCTGATCGTCCTCGCCCTCGCGACTCTTCCGCTCGTCGTCAATCTATCCGGATTGTGGTGGCTGTGGGCGCCTCTCTTGGCTTCCCTCGCGACCCTCGCCGCGGTCTTCCTCCGGGAAGTCGACGTGCCCGTGGGGGGCCGCTCTCCCGCCGAGGTCCGCGAGGCCCTCGCCGCGGTGCTCGGGGCCTCCGCGATGGTTCGGGCCCCGCACGAGGATTCGGTGACGGCCCGGCTCAACGCCCTCGCCGCGGTTCGCTTCAGGACCCGCGTGGCGGATCAAGGCACGGTCCTGTCCTACCAAGTTTGGATGACCCGAGCGGGTTGGGCCCTCCTCGCCGCCCTCGTCCTCTCCGTCGTCGGGAGCCTGGTTGCGATGGTGACCGGACTCGTCCTCGTCCGGCGCGGGTCGAAGTTCGTCAAGTCCGTCGGGAACTCGCTCGCCCAAAAGTTGCAGGCGGTCTCGCCCGAACCCACGAGGGACGAGGTGCATGGGTTGCTCGTGGGCGGTCTGTCGACGACCCTCCGCATGGCCCGCGAGGCGTACGAGGCGCAGCGGAAAGCCTACACCGATTCCCTGTTGACCACGGCGATCGCGGCGTTCACCGCGTGGACCGCGCTGCTCGTCGGCCTGTTTGTCGCCCTGAACGGTTTCAATCTGCTGACGGGGCGCTGGGAGGTGCCGATCGCTGCGGCGACGGGAATGGCCCTCGTCTTTGGCATCCTCTTCCTCGTTTCGCTGCGGCGC